>CAIRDL010000228.1 GCA_903877345.1 uncultured Oscillochloris sp.
AGTCAGCACAGACAAGCGCATGGGTAGGCCACACACCAACCTCCGTTCTCGAAAGAGGACAAGGGATGGGGCGGCATCCCTTTGAAGCCCAAGCGTTTACGCTTGGGAGCCGTCACGCCCCGCCTTGCCGCACCTCCGTGCATCGGGTAAAATGCCCAGAATTCCTGACACTCTTTGAGGTGCGATGTCCACGCTTGAACTGTCGCCACCACCTGCCGTCAACGCACGGGTTGCCTCCGTCCGGTCATGGTCGCTCACAGTCGAGCAACTAGCCTATCTCGCCCTCGGCGTTACCGCGCTGCTCGCCCACCTCTGGAACCTCGGCGGACGGTCGCTGCACCACGACGAAACGCTCCACGCGGCCTATTCGTGGTACCTCCTCGTGGGGCGCGGCTACATGCACGACCCGCTGCTCCACGGCCCGCTGCTCTACTACCTCGGGGCGCTGGGCTATTTCCTCTTCGGCGACAACGACTTCACGGCCCGCCTGATGCCCGCCCTCGCTGGTACGGCGCTTACGCTTACGCCGTACCTGTTGCGGCGCGATTTGGGGCGTCCTGCGGCCCTTATCGCTGCCGTTTACCTGCTCATCTCGCCCGTCAGCCTCTACGTCGGGCGCTTCTTGCGCCACGATATTTACTCAGTTTTGTGCGAAATGCTGGTCTTCATCGCCATCGTGCGTTATGTCGCCACGCAACGCCGCCTTTGGCTGCTGGTCGGAGCCGCTGCTTTCGGGCTGATGCTGATCAATCAGGAGACGAGCTACCTTTTTCTGCTGATTATGGTGGTGCCGCTGGTGATCGCCTTCCTCTGGCAGATCTATCGGCCCGGTATCGCCCTCGTCGCCGCCCTCGGCCTGCTGGTCGTCGCCCTGATTTTCATCCTGCCGGGCCAAGCGGCGGTTGACGGTTCCCACAATGTTGTGCGCAACCAAGCCACTGGCGAGATGCAGGTCGAACGTCCCGGCCTG
The DNA here is from genome assembly GCA_903877345.1 of uncultured Oscillochloris sp. GTDB lineage: Bacteria > Chloroflexota > Chloroflexia > Chloroflexales > Chloroflexaceae > CAIWXH01. Next base: position 971 of record CAIRDL010000228.1, read on the forward strand.
CTCGGCTGGCAACCCTTGGCAACCGAAGATAACGGCTACGCGCTGCTGATCCGCAATCGTGCCGACGATGATAGCGGGCGCGGGCTGTTCAACAACTTCGTCCGTTACCTGATTGACCTCGGACGGTTCTTCGGCCACCCCGCCGTGATGCTCGCCGGTGGTCTGACCCTCGGCACCCTCGCGGGGCTGATCTTCCTGATCTGGCGGCGTCCCGGTTCCACGGGCCAAACCCCGTGGGAGCAGGCCCGCGCTCAGGAACTGCCGGCTGCCATTGTCTTTGCCAGTTTGGGTGAAAAGAAGCGCTGGCACTTCGCCCTCGCCCTCTTCCTCGGCATTTACCTCGTCGGGTTCACCGCCGGTTTTACCAATCTGCTCGGGGCCATCAGCGGCATCGCTGGCTCGCTGCTCTACTGGCTGGCCCAGCATAATGTCCAACGAGGCAGCCAACCGACCCATTACTACCTGTTCCAACTGGGGGTTTACGAGCCACTGCTGCTGCTTTTCGGCTTCCTGGGGTTGCTGCTCCTCGTCGCCTTCGCCTTCCGGCGGCGGCGCGTGCCCTTTCCGGTGCTGCTCGTCGCTTGGTGGAGTATCGCCGCCTTTGGGCTGTACTCTTGGGCGGGCGAAAAGATGCCCTGGCTGACGATTCACCTCACGCTGCCGCTGACGCTTTTGGCCGCTTGGGCAGTACAGCGCGTGATCTGGAAAAACTCAGACGTGCCGGTGGATGCCGAGGCGGATCAACCGCACGCGCTCAGCTTTATCCCGTCGCCGCCAGCCTGGATCAGCTACAGCCTCCTCTTCGGGGCCATCGTTGGCCTCAGCATGGTGCTGATGACCGCCATCGTCGGCTTTGGCGCAACCTCGGTCTTGCAACTCTGGGTCGTACCAGCCGCCGCCCTCGCGCTCGTCACCCTGCTGACTATGGGGGCCGGACTGCGCTGGGGTTGGCGTCCCGCCGCCGCGCTGCTCATCATCTGCCTCGGGGTCACACTGGGGCTGGCGACCACCCGCGCCGCGTTCCGGCTCGCCTACGTCAACGGTGATGTGCCGGTTGAGCCGTTGGTCTACACCCAAACCTCGCCCGATGTTCTACGCATTATCCAGCGCATCGAGGAAGCCTCGATCAAGCGTAGCCACGGCCTTGATCTGCCCGTCAGCTACGATAACGAGACCGTCTGGAACTGGTATTTGCGCGATTTTTCCAAGGCGGAACATACCAATGGCCTGCTCGACGCCTCGCTTAGCCCCGATATTCAGGCGGTTTTTCTGCTGCAAGAGAATCTCGATCAGTACCCTGAGAACCGAACGATCCTCAACGGTTTCGTTATGCAGCGCTACCCGTTGCGCTGGTGGTTCCCCGAAGATCAGGTCTACCGGCTCCAAGACAACTGGCGCACCGTGCCGCTTGAACAGGCGTCGCTGCTCGGCCAACTGCTGCGCGCCCCATTAGACCGCGACGTAAACATCCGCTGGTGGCGCTTCCTGATGTTCCGCGACCCCGGCCACGCCCTCGGTTCAACCGATTTTGTCATCGCCGTGCGCCCCGAACTCGCCAACCAGATCGGCGTGGGGTTTGGTGGCACGTTGGAGAGCCGGTAGCCGGGGATCGGGGATCGGGGGTTGGGGGTTGGGGGTCGGGGTCAGCGGTCAGTAGCCGATAGTTTGAACTGTGTGTCCTATACTGCGGCAAATCTGCAATCTAAAATCTAAGACAAGGTTCGTAACTGCTTTACAGTTCTAGCTCATGCAAAGCGTTCTGATGCGCTCGACCTGAAACCTGAAACCTGGCCCCTGAAACCTTGTCTAAAATCCAAAATCTGCGAGCAAGCTCTATGGTAGTCGAGACCCGCGAACAACCCCAACGCCCCACGGCCCTCAGTCGGTCGGTTGACCTGACGCGGATCAATTGGGAGCTGGCGGCCTATCTCCTGATCATCCTCGCCAGTGTCATCGCCCACCTCTGGGCGCTCGACCGCATGGCGCTGCACCACGACGAGAGCATCCACGCCTGGTCGAGTTGGCGGCTCTACACTGGGGCGGGCGGCTTTAACTGTTGGAGCGGCCTGAATGAGACGGGCCAACCAAAAGGCGGCGTCTCCGCGCCCACTTATTGCTACGACCCGGTTTACCACGGGCCGAGTCTCTACTATTTCACGGCCTTCGCCTTTTTCCTCTTCGGCGACGGCGACGCCCAAGCTCGCCTGCCAATGGCCTGCGCCGGGATGCTGCTCGTCGCTTCGGCTTGGTGGCTGCGGCCCTACGTGGGGCGCGGCGGTGCGCTGGTGGCCGCGCTGCTCCTTGGCTTCACGCCGGCCCTGCTCTATTACACCCGTTTCGCCCGCCACGATGGCCTTATGGTGCTGTGGGAACTGTGGATGTTCGTGGGAGCCTTGCGCTGGCTCGACACGGGACGCGCCCGCTGGCTTTATCTCGCCGCCGCTGCTCTCGCCCTCGCCATTAGCACCCATGAACTCTATTACATTCTCTTCTTCATTTTCGGCATCTTCGTGTTCTTGCGCCTCATGGCCGAGAGCCGCTTCGCCCGTGCCCTCAATCCTTTCCTGCTCACCGTCATCGGCCTCTGCCTCGTGCTGATGCTCTGGAACCCCAAACTCCCCCTTGGGCAAGGTCTCTATTTTGGCGAAAAAGCGTTTCTGGTGGCCGCTGCCTTTGTGCTGGCATGGCTCTGCCAAGGGCTTTGGGCACCGACACCCAGCCTCATTCCTCGGTTGCGCGAACTGTGGATGGAGCAACGGCAAACCCTGTGGGTGGCGCTGGCAATCCTCAGCGGGATTTACGTCACCCTTTATTCCTCGTTCTTCGCCTACATGCCCGGCGCGCTCACCGGCCTCTACGCCGGTCTCGCGTACTGGCTCGGCAGCCAACAAGAGTATGCCCGTGGCGACCAACCTTGGTACTACTACTTAATTCAGTTGCCGCTTTACGAACCATTGGCAGTGGTTGCCGCCGTCGGCACTGTTATTGCCATGATTGCCACAGTCGGCCTCCGCTTCGTCGGTGCCCGACGGATGGTACCCGCATCCTTGGGCCTCGTCGCGGGGCCACTTGACCCGGCGGAACCGTCCGACCAGGTTGCGCCATCCGAAGAAGGTGCGCTAGCTGACGGTGTTGCAGCCTCCGATGAGATCGCAGCATCTGACCAGCCTGAAGCACTCTCGCCATTACCATACAAACCACAGTCCGTGCGCTTCAAACCCTGGGAACTGTTCCCGCTGCTCGCTGTTTTCTGGTTTTGGACTGCCGTGATCATCTTTTCGTGGGCAGGCGAAAAGATGCCGTGGCTCGTCGTCCACATGTCGCTCCCCGGCAACTTGCTCGTCGCCTGGGTAGTAGGGAAATTTCTGGGCATAATCCAGCCCGCAACGGAGGACGCGCCCGCCCCGCCAGACTCGCGCCAGCCAACAGGTGCAGTTTCGCCACTGATTTGGCTTATTCCGCTTATCACCGCGCTGACGTGTGTGGCGGTGGTGGTCGCGGTGACGCGCTTGGGCCTGGGCGGCGACACCCAAGCGGCGCAGCGCAACCTACTCCAAGGCATCGTGCCGCTGCTCATCGCCGGTGGCCTCATCTTCTGGCTGCTGACCTTGGCGGGGCAACTTGGGGGCCGGGTGGTGCTTGCCGCGATCAGCCTGACCTTTGCGACTCTCTTGGGCGCTTACACGTTGCGGGCTACCTGGATGGCGGTCTACGAACACCCCGACACGCCGGTTGAACTTTTGGTCTACACCCAAACCGCGCCCGACGTACCGCGCATCGTCGCCGATGTGCGTGAACTGGCGATCAACCTCACCCGTGGCTCGCGCACCGCCGAAGACGCGACGGGCGGCCTCAGCATGCCGATGATCATTGACAGCGGCGATGCGAGCGGCGATGGCTCGCTGGCTTGGCCGCTCCAGTGGTATTTTCGCGCCTTCAAGCAGGTCGCCTGGATGAGTAACGACAAGTTCCAGACCAACCCAAGCGCCAGTTCTTTTGAAGTGAAAATGCCCGACGGCACAAAGGCGCTCGCCCCCGTGGTCATGCTCTACAAACCCCACGTCACCGATGCGGTGCGGACGGTGCTTAGCGACGCCTATGTGCAGCCTTACGGCGCAACCAACGTCTTCAACTGGTGGTTCCCCGAAGGCGATAAATGTTCGCCGCAAAGCCCCGGCTATAAACGCTTCTACTACAGCACCTGGATGCTCCTGTCTAATCCAGCGAAGCTAACGGGGACTGGCGGTACGGGCAGTTGCGGGCGCGATCTGACGGCGGAACTCAACGGCCCCTTTGCGCCGCTGCTCTGGCCGTTTAACCGTGAAAATTGGGACACGCTCAGCAAGTTTGCGCTCTACCGCGAACTGTCGGGTGCCTTGGTGCCCGGTGCGCGCGAGATGGAAGTCTGGTTCCGCAAAGATCTGGCGGGCAGCGCAGTCACGACGGTGCCAACCACCCCCGCGTTGCGCTTGGTCGCCCAGGCGGTCGCCGAACTGCCGCCGGACAGCACCGGCAACGGGCCGACGGGCGCGGCGACCGATGGGCAGGGTGCCCTCTACGTGGCCGACACGGGTCAGCACCAGATCCGCGTCTACAACAGCCAAGGCCAGCTTCAGCGCAGCTTCGGCAGCCTCGGCAGCGGCCCCGAGCAGTTTTACGAACCGCGTGGCGTGGCGGTAGACGGCCAGGGCAATGTGTATGTGGCCGACACCTGGAACGCCCGCATCGTTAAGTATGGCCCCGACGGCAAGCTGAGCACCACTTGGGGCGTTGGCGACCAAGATCTCGCCGACGGA
>CAIRDL010000229.1 GCA_903877345.1 uncultured Oscillochloris sp.
CTGTTGATCATGCCCCACAGCCCGATGTCCAACAGCACCAAATCAAACCGCTGCGTCCCCATCAGATCGAGGGCCACGCGGCCATTCTCGGCACCGCTGCCGGTGTAGCCAAGGGTCGTCAACTGACCGAGCAGGGCCGTGCGTCGCTCGGCGCTATTGTCAATGATCAGGATCGTCTGGGCTGCCATAACTCACACCTTTATCCTTGAGCGGGCCGGTGCATCACAAAACTGTTCCGATTATAACCGTCAGCGTACTCGTAGTCGAATCCATCCACGCCTTTAATCGCCAGGAACACGCCCAATCCGCCAATGTCCCGCTCCTCCAAGGGGCGATCCAAATTGGCGGGATCGGGACGCACCCGTGGGTCAAACGGTTGGGCGGTATCCTCGACGATGATCGTCAGGGCATCTGCGTTCAGATCGGCCCGCATAACTACATCGCCCTCTAGGCCAGTCTCGTTGTAGCCGTGGACGATGATATTGGTGACGACTTCATCCACGGCGAGCCGCAGGCGGTAGGCGGCCTTGCGTTCAAGGCCCGCTTGGGTGGCCGCTTCGAGCACGTACTGGCCGATAGGTTCCAAGGCATCGAGATTGGCGGGTACAGTGAGCGCTTGCATCTCTCGCTCTCTTGAGCGGCGTCGCGCCGGGTGCCTAAGCAGGGCGCGACGCCGCCCGCTTGGCTTACGCGCTGGGTGGATTGGCCTCGTCGTAGCTAGGAACCATGATCACACTGTTGTCGAAGCCCGTCATCGCAATCGTCTCGGCGACGCTCTCCTGGACGGCGACCATAAAAATGTCTACGCCAGAGCCCATTTTCTGCTTGGCAAAAACCAGCGAACGCAGACCGGCGCTTGCCATGTAACTCAGATCACCCATGTGCAGCACGAGGCGCTTGACGTGTTGCGCCGCCGCCGCTTCGATCTGGGTGCGGAACTGTGGCGCAACGGAGGCGTCTAGTTCGCCGGTGAGCGTGACAAAAGCGACCTCATTTTTAACCTCGAGGGTTGCGGTAAAAGCCATGACTGTTCCTTTCGTAGCGTAAGCTAGGTTTCAGGGGCCAGGTTCCAGGTGTCAGCCCGAGCGCGGTGGTGTAACTTGGCAGCTACTTCCCGACCAAAATTACGACCGCCCGCCCGCCGACCAAACACTCCTGCTGATTTTCCAGCACTGGCTCGCTTGCTGGCGCGAAGCAGTCGGGGGTGGCGTCGGTGTTGGCGAAGACGTGCCACTGCATGCCTTGGGGCAGCCCAGGCAACTCGAAGGGCAGGGCGTCCCAGAACATGTTTGCCGCCACGTAGATGTAGTTGTCTTGCACAGTGCCACTAGCAGCGTGTTTACCGCAGAGCATGAAGGCGATGATGCGGCTGCCCTCGGACCAGTCCGGCTGCCAGGCCCGCGTGCCGTGCCAGCTAATGTCGGGGTAGCCGCTGCCCACATAGTCGTAATTCCGCAGATGGTCGCGGTTGCGTAGCACCGGGTGGGCATGGCGAAACGCGACGCAGTGCTGGACAAAGTGGAGTAGGTCGCTGTTGCGTTCGGTGAGCGACCAATCGAGCCAGTTCAGGTCATTGTCCTGACAGTAGGTGTTGTTGTTGCCCCGTTGGCTATGGCCAACCTCATCGCCCATCAGGAACATCGGCACCCCTTGGCTGACCAACAGCAGCGCAAAGGCATTCTTGATTTGGCGCTTGCGTAGGCTGTTAATCGCCGGGTCGTCGGTGGGGCCTTCCGCGCCACAGTTCCAGCTATGATTATCGTTGCCACCGTCGCTGTTGTCCCAACCGTTGGCTTCGTTGTGCTTATCGTTGTAGGAAACAAGGTCAGCCAGGGTGAAACCATCGTGGCAGCAGAAGAAGTTGATCGAAGAAGTCGGCCCGCGCCAAGCGTAGAGGTCGGGCGAACCCTGGATACATTGGGCCACCGCGCCCACCAAGCCCACATCGCCCTTGAGGAAGCGGCGCATATCGTCGCGGTATTTGCCGTTCCACTCGGCCCAGCGCCCGTAGGCGGGGAAAGAACCGACCTGATACAGCCCGCCAGCGTCCCAGGCTTCGGCGATCAACTCGCACTTTGCCAAAATCGGATCGTAAGCCAGTGCTTCCAACAAAGGCGGATTCGACAGCGGAATGCCAATCGGGTCGCGCCCCAGAATGGCGGCGAGGTCGAAGCGGAAGCCGTCAATGTGATACTCGGAAGCCCAATAGCGCAGGCAGTCGAGCACCATGTTGCGTACCACCGGGTTATTGCAGTTCAGCGTATTGCCGGTGCCGCTGAAGTTCCAGTAGTAGCCCTCCGGGGTGAGCATGTAGTAGGTTTTGTTGTCAATCCCCCGGAACGAGATCGTCGGCCCCTGCTCGTTCCCCTCGGCGGTGTGGTTAAACACCACATCAAGCAGCACCTCAATGCCGTTGCTGTGCAGTTCCTTGACTAGCGCCTTGAGTTCGTCTACCTGCATGCCCAAGCGCCCCGTGGCCGCGTAGGCGGATTTGGGGGCGAAAAAGCCAACGGTGTTGTAGCCCCAGTAGTTCATCAGCAGCTTGTTGGGGTCGGCGGGATCGGTGCGGCTGCCATCAAACTCATCGAACTCGTAGATTGGCAGCAACTCGACACAGTTGATGCCCAGGGCTTTGAGGTAGGGAATCTTCTCGCGGATCGAGGCGAAGGTACCGGAATGCTTAACACCGGACGAAGGGTGGCGGGTGAAGCCCCGCACATGCATCTCGTAGATGACCAACGCTTCGCTGGGGATTTCGAGTGGGCGGTCGCCTTGCCAATCAAAATCATCGAAAACCAAGCGCCCCCGGTACTGGTAGAGGTCGTTCCAATCGGGCGGCGTGCCCCAGACATCGCGCCCGCCCACCGCTTTCGCGTAAGGATCGAGCAGGATCTTGGTCTGATCGAAGCGATGGCCCGCCGCCGGGTCGAAGGGGCCGTCCATCCGATAGCCGTACTCGACATTCTCGTAGTCGAGGCCAAAGACGATCATCGCAAAGACGTTGCCGATGCGAAAGCCAGCGGGGAAGGGGATTTCGGCGTAGGGCTGTGGCTGCCCCTTCTCAAAAAGTACCAGCGTACAGGCATTGGCGTGGCTGGAGTAGATCGAAAAA
>CAIRDL010000230.1 GCA_903877345.1 uncultured Oscillochloris sp.
CCCTGATGCACCCCGTGCGCCTCCAGATTCTGGCGCTGCTGCGGGGCGGCGAGCAGTGCGTTTGCCACCTGGAAGCCCACTTGGGCCAACGGCAAGCCTACATCTCGCAGCAACTCGGTCTCCTCCGCAAAGCTGGCTTGGTTGCCGACCGGCGGGACGGGCTGAACATTTTCTATCACATCACCTGCCCCGAATTATTCGCCTTGCTCGATCTCGCCCGTACCATCACTGGCGATGCTGAGGTGAACGTCACGGTTGCGCCTAGCGTCTGTCTCTGCCCGCGCTGTTGCAGATTGTAGATTGTAGATTGTAGATTGCAGATTGTAGATTGCAGATTTGCCGCAACAGGACGCGGTGCATCTCAAACCCGATCCCCGATCCCCCATCCCCCATCCCCCAATCCCCATCCCCCAAATAAAGGAACTTCCCCATGCTGACAGTTAAAGTCCTTGGCTCTGGCTGTACCAACTGCAAACGCCTTGAGGAGCGCGTCCGCAAAGTTGTGGGCGACCACGGCTTGACCGCCGAGGTCGAAAAGATCACCGATTATGCCCAAATGATGCGCTGGAATCTCATGCAAACCCCCGGCCTGGTGGTCAATGATGTGCTCGTCGCCTCGGGCCGCATTCCCACCGAGACGGAAATTGCCGGTTGGCTAACCAAGTAGCGTTGTCGGGTGTTGACGGGCGGCCAAGCCGCCCGAATTTTTCGCTGAATATATTCACTTTTTTGCATACGATAGGAGCACCCCAATGGCTCAGACGTTACCCGCAGCGCCTAGCACCGGGCGCAAGGCCGACCAACGCGCTTGGCTGTTCGTCGCCGGGGCGGTCGTGGCCTGGCTGATTGCCTACAACGGCATCCAACCCCTGGCCGACGGATTGGCCTACGGGCTGTTCGGCCACGACACCCATTTGGGCGCGGCCGTCGCCTTTTTCCTCTACGATGTGCCGAAAATCCTGCTGCTGCTTAGCGGGATGATCTTCGCGATTTCCACCCTGCGTTCCTTCTTTAGCGCCGAACGCACCCGCGCTCTCTTGGGCGGCAAACGGCAAGGCGTGGGCAACCTCCTCGCCGCCGGGCTAGGCGTCCTCACCCCGTTTTGCTCCTGCTCCGCCGTGCCGCTTTTCATTGGCTTTGTCGAGGCGGGGATTCCGCTGGGCGTGACCTTCTCGTTCCTGATCGCCGCCCCGATGGTCAACGAGGTCGCCCTCGTCATGCTTTTCGGCATGTTCGGCTGGCGCATCGCCGGACTCTACCTCCTCGCCGGATTGAGCATCGCGATTCTGGCGGGTGTCGTGATTGGGCGGCTCAAGATGGAACAGGACGTTGAGGCGTTTGTCTGGCAGATTAAGGGCGGTGGCGGTGCGGTCGCGGAACAAACGCCGACGTGGACGCAACGCTTCAGCGCGGCTTGGCAGAACACCCGCATCATCGTCGGCAACGTCTGGCTCTATGTGGTGCTTGGCATCGCGGTGGGTGCAGCCATTCACGGCTACGTGCCGGAGGCGGCATTGGCGGGCATTTTGGGCAAGGATGCTTGGTGGTCGGTACCGGCAGCGGTGCTAATCGGCGTGCCGCTCTATTCCAACGCGGCGGGCGTCATCCCAATCGTGCAGGCGCTCATGGCGAAGGGCGCGGCACTCGGCACGGTGCTGGCATTTATGATGGCGGTGGTCGCCCTGAGTTTGCCCGAAATGATCATTCTGCGCCGGGTACTCAAGCCCCGCTTACTGGCAACCTTTGTGGGCGTCGTGGCCCTTGGCATCATCGCTATCGGTTACCTATTCAATCTGATCATTTGAAAAAAAAAGAGCGCCGACCAGTGCCCAAGCGGCGGTGTCGGCGCTCAAAACTAGCCCCGGCTTTAGGTATTCGGACGCTCGCCCAACGTCACTTGGAGGCGTTGCTCTTGGCCGTCGCGCAGAATGGTGATGCTAATCGTGTCACCGGGGGCATGCCGCAGCAACAGTTGCCGCAACGAGGTGTTGTAGTCGAGGCGCGTATCATTCACCGCCACGATGATGTCGCCCGTCTGAATGCCAGCCTGATCCGCCGCACTGCCCGGCTCAACAGCAGGTCGCCCACGCTGACTGTTTCGGACAAGCGCCCCATTCTGCACCGGAAGGTTCTGCGCGGCGGCGAGTTCGCCATCAATCGCCACGTAGCTGACGCCGAGATACGGGTAATGCACGGTACCGTGGGCGATCAACTGGTCGGCCACGCTGCGGAAAATCGTGCTTGGCACCGCGAAACCCAGCCCCTCAACAGGTGCCGCCTCAGAACCAAAGCCGCTGCTGTCGCCACGCAGAACGAGGGTGTTAAGGCCCACCACTTCGCCGCGCAGGTTGATCAAAGGGCCACCGCTGTTGCCGCTGTTAATCGCGGCGTCAGTTTGGATCAGCCCTTCCATCGAACTGACCGAGCGGTTGAGCGCACTAACCACACCAGAAGTCACGGTGTTGCGAAAGTCACCCAACGGGCTACCAATGGCAAGCACCGTCTCGCCAGGCTGGAGCGTTGCGGCATCGCCGATAATCGCCACGCCGGGCAGGGTACCTTCAACTTTGATCACTGCCACATCGTTCAGCGGGTCAGTGCCGACCAACTGTGCATCGCGGCGGCTATTATCGGCAAAAACCACAGCCAGCGTGCGGGCACCGTCAACCACATGATTGTTGGTGATAATGTAGCCTTGGTCACTCACAATCACGCCGCTGCCGCTGCCACTGCTCTGCTCGCCGTGGTTAAGCACCGTAACGACGGCAGGCCCGACCTTCTGGACTGCCGCAACGGAGGCGTCGGAGGTTTGGGGGCTAGTACTCGCGGCGGCGGGTTGGGCCGGGAGATTAGACGCGCCCGCCGAGGTCAGAATGGGCTGAGCGGTGGGCAACGTCGCGGCTTGGCGCGACGTAATGTAGAGTGCCGCCGCGCCGCCTGAGACCGCGCCGCCCGCCACACCGATAAAAATGCCGAGCAACAGCACGGCAAGGAGGATAAGAGGATTGGTTTGTTTCGCCTGTTTCATCGCCACCCACCTTAAACTTAAAGCACAAGGGCCGCAGTGGCCCGCTACCGATCCTGTGGTCAGTATCGGCTGGTCGGGTGAGCGTAGATTTAAGCCGGTATAAGGGGTAGATGAGAGTACCCTATTTCAACAAGTCTTGGAGCGCTGGCTTGAGGTGAGGGTATTTGAAGCTGTAGCCTAGCGCCTGGGCGCGGGCTGGCAACACGCACTGGCCTTTGACCACGAGGTCGGCCATTTCGCCAAGGGCAAGCCGCAAGCTGAATTCGGGGACGGGTAGCCACGCGGGCGAATCAAGCACTTCGCCGAGGGTCGTGCAGAAATCGCGGTTGCTCTGGGGTGTCGGCGCGGTCGCATTGAAGGGGCCGTGCGCCCGCTCGTCCTCAAGGGCGAGCAACAGAATGCCAAGCTCATCAGCGGGATGAATCCACGAGTAATACTGCGTACCCGGCATAATTGGCCCGCCCACATGCATCCGAAAAGGCACCTGAAGTTGGGCAAGCGCCCCAGAATGCGGATCGAGCACAATGCCGGTACGCAAGCGCACCACGCGCACGCCCAAACTCTCGGCCCGCACCGCCTCCTGCTCCCAAGCCACACAGATCTGGGCCACAAAATCGTCGCCGGGCGGGGCGGTTTCGTCAAGGGGCGTGGCGTCACTGTAACCATAATAGCCGACCGCCGAGGCGCTAATCAGGACAGCGGGGCGCTGGGTGGCGGCGGCGATGGCGTTCACGAGACCACGGGTGCCCACCACCCGACTATTGCGGATCTCAGCCTTGTAGGCGGGCGTCCAGCGCACGCCGAGCAACCCTTGGGTGATGGGGGCACCGGCGAGGTGAATGATCGCGTGGGCACCGTCAAGGGCCGTCGCCCACGGCCCGCTCTCGGCAGGCGCCCAATGGAGATAAGCGGCAGCTCCGGGGAGCTTGGCACGGGCTTGTTCGGGGTACCGTGAACAGATGACCACCTCGTAGCCACGCTCGCAAAGGAGAGGAAAGAGCTTCGTGCCGATCAACCCGGTCGCGCCGGTGAGCAGAATACGTTTACCGTGCTGCATAGCATATCTCCTGGGAGCGCGGGCGTTCTGCCCGCAGCTAAGACAAGGTAGGGTTCAGGGTTACCGTTTGTAGCAGGCTTCCAGCCTGCCGACACGCATCTGGCGGGCTGGAAGCCCGCGCTACGTCCAATTGCAAAACTCTAGGCTAATCCTACCCTAACATGTTCACAGGGCTGATGCAAAGTCCGTTGTCACACCAACCCCACCGTCCGCCGGGAGGCTAAGGCTACAAAGCCCGCTTTTGCGGGCGCATTGAGCCTGCTTCAGCAGGCTTGGTAGACGTAGCCGAGGGCTTCAGCCCCACGGCGAGCGACGTTGCAACAGCCCTGAACATGTTCACGGGTGCTGCGCAAAAAGATATGAGCCGTAGTACAATGGAGGCCGTTTGAGCGGAGTTCTAGCTCCGCTGGTTGGGCAAGATAATTGCTCCGTCGTCGCACCCTAGCGGCACGCACGCTTAACCAGTTCAGATAACCCGAGCGGGGCTACCGCTCCAAGCCATCCCTCTGAGGAGCTCTCTATGCGTCGTCTCTTCGCGCTGATCAGTGGCCTGACCGTGTTGTTGTTGCTGCTTGTCGGTATACCGGTCTTGGCCCAGACGACCACGCCCCCGCAGTTAGTCTTTCATGGGGGCATTCCTGGCTTAACCTTGAACAAGTTCCCCGACGTTGCCACTTTTGAGCGTACTGTCCATGTCGGTGTGAATAACAATCGTACGGATGCAATCTACCTGAGCAAAGCCGACGTTGCGCAGACCTTTGGCGCAGCTGAGGCGCTTGGCAGTGCGCCGGGCAAACCCGACTATTCGCCGGTCAGCATTGCTACTGGCAGCGACGGTTCGGTTCACCTCGCCTGGATTAACCAAGAGACGCGCCAGTTGCTCTATCGCAGCAAAGTCGCCAATGGCACTTTTGGGGCGATGCGCACCATTCTGACCTCAGGCGGTTTTCCGGCCAACATCAACCTCGCGGTAGCCAGCGATGGGGCCATCTATATCTCCTGGCGTTTAGCCAATCTGTCACACCGGGTGGTTAGGCTCGCCAATAGCAGTGCCGCCCCAACTGGCCCCTACGAACTCGGCACCAAGGTTGGAACCAACTTCGGGTATCTGGCAACCGGCCCGACCGGGCAAGTTGCCGTCGCCTACACCTCTGAGGGTAGCGGTCGCTTACAAATCTTCGCCGCAATCTGGAATGGCACGGGCTTTGATACCCACCAAGTCACGTCGGCTAACGCAGACTATGCAGACCCGTCAGCCTCTTACGGCCCTGATGGTACCCTTACGTTCGCTTGGCGCGGCCTTGAGGATGGCACCGGCGCGGGTATTTGGCTCGGCACCTATCAGGGCAACCAGCAATGGGTGACGAGCCGAGTCACTGTCCCCTCCAAGAATTACGACATCCCGAATGTGCAGATTGACGCCCAAGGGAATACCCATCTGTCGTGGATCAGCGATATTAGTGGGGTTCAGCTCCTCTACTATGCGTACCGACCGAAGGGCGGTACGTTTAGCGTTCCCATTACAGCCCCGAATCTCAATAGCAGCATCTTCAACCCCCGGATGGCCGTCAATATTGCCGACAATGCCTATGCCCACACGTTCACCGAGATCTTCCAGGGTAATACTCAGTCTGTCCACTACTTCCTCTTTGCTGCAGCCGTAACCACGACCGCAAGTGCGATTCCGGTAATCGAGAATAATGCCGCGTATACTATCGGGAAGTCAGCCGTCCAAGTGGCCTTCAACAATGTTCTGGGGACGCCCACGGAGGTGCGTTGGCGCTGGGGTGCCGCGCCCACAGACACCGCCGCCGACTCGGGGGGCTGGCAGACGTTTGCCAATCCGATGAGCATGAGCGTCCCCGCCAGCCTCCTCAGCAGCGCCACCTGCGCGCCTGTGACCCTCTATACGCAGGTGCGTAATGCCAGCGGTGGAACCAGTAGCGCCCAGAGCGACCAGATTGTTTTTGATACTGGGGTCACTGGCCGCATGATCGCAATTAACCCCTACAATCGCTATCGTGCAGGCACCTTTAGCCCCTTAGACGCAACCGCTAACCCAACCGTCACGACCGGGTTGGCGGCGGCTGATCTCGCTGATTTTGGCACTGAGGGAGCCAGCGACGGTGATCCTGACTACACGCGGGTGCCTACCGTCTACGTTGAGGTGCGCGGCATCAGGGAGTGTAGCGGCCTGCAAGGTTTCTCGCAGGGCTCTAACAGCACAAGCCTTGGTCAAACCATGACCGTGACCAATGACCTTTTTACTAATCTGCTGCCTTTCCCTGGGACTATCGCCCTTGGCTCAAACCAGTTGCTCTTGCGCGTAACGGACAAAGCCGGCAACGTCAACGATTACCAGCAGACGATTAGCTACGATCCGGCCAAGCCGATTCTGGTGAGCAGCACGCTCGATTCGCTCGTCGCAACCTCACCCTACTCAACGGCGACGATCCTGGCCCAGTTGGCGGTCAAGAATGTGGTGGTGAGCGACACTTACGCGCTCCGTGGGTTCTGGGGGGTGTGGGTGGCGAACAGTCGCACGGAAGTTACTAACCCCATGACCGACACGCTGCTCCGGTGGGCACCGATTGAGGTGCCGGGTACGAGTGCTGACTTTAATCTCCAATGGAGCCTTGGCGCTGGTCTGAGTGCGTCGCAGGTGACGACCGGCACCTACTTCATCTACATGCGGTTCCTCGATGGGGCGGGTAACGCGACCGACAATGTGATCTCGACGACCCTGGCGATTAGTCAGGTGACACGACCCAGGACGGCTTTGCCGCTCATCAGGCGGTAGGCGGGGTTTCAAACCAGCTTTCCCGTTTGTGCGCGGTTCGTAGTAGCGGCTTCAGCCGCGTTAGAAAGCCAAGCACGGGGCTAAAGCCCCTACTACGAACCGTAAGGCATGGTTCAGAAGCAGCGATTTCAGCTTGACAGTTGAAACATGCCTAAAAGCTGGAACCGTCCGTTTTGCACCATTGTCTAAAGGTAGTTTCTCATGACGACTGACCGCCCGGCCCGTCGCGCCACGCAAGGTGGATGGGCCGGACGGTGGCGCGCTTGGCTCACGACCCACGACACCGGCCCCTGGCTCATCCTCGGCGTCTGCCTGTTGCTGCTCCCCCTTAGCGTGCCGCGCGTCGCCCTGAGCGATGAGGTGCAATATTATGCGTACCTCCGCTCAGTCTATTTTGACCACGATCTCGATTTTCGTAACGAATACACCTACTTCGCCGAGCAGGGCCGCCGCTTCGGTGACGAGGCGGTCGCCAACGCGCTGTTGCGTGCAGATGCTAATAATCCGCACCCACAGACGGGCTTGCTTCGCAATGTGGCTCCCGTCGGCGCAGCCATCATGTGGGCACCGGGCTTCGTCTTGGCTGACTTGGGGGTGCTGCTCGCCAATCAGTTCGGGGCGAACCTGCCCCGTGACGGCTTCGCCCGACCCTATATCGTCGCTACCTGCCTGATGTCGGTGGTCTACACCCTGTTGGGGCTTCAACTGACCTACCGACTGGCGCGGCGCTACACGGGCGATTTCGCGGCCACCACCGCCACCCTGACGGTCTTCCTGGCTTCACCCCTGGTTTTCTACACCTATATCGCCATGCCTTGGGCGCACGCCACCGGCTTCGGCCTCTTCGCGCTCTTTCTGTACCTGTGGGCGCACCATTGGGGGCGCGGCAGTGAGCGGGGACTGCGGCGGTGGCTGCTCCTTGGGTTGGTGGGCGGCCTTATGGTGATGACCCGCGAACAACTGGGCCTGCTGCTGAGTATCCCGGCCCTCGAGGCGCTGGGCCTCTTCTGGGGTTTGAGACGACAGTGGCGGGCGGCAGCGGGGCTGTTGGGGCGCTACCTAGCCTTTGTGCTGGCCCTAGCCCTGACGGTCACGCCGCAACTGTTGGCTTACCAGATGCTCAACGGGCAGCCACGCCCTTCGGCGACGGTTGCCAGCAAACTTGACTGGGCCAGTCCCAACTTTTTTAACACGCTGCTTGACCCTGGACGCGGAGCTTTTCTGTGGGCACCCGTGCTGGCCTTGGGGCTGCTTGGGCTTGGCTGGCTGGCACGGCGCGACCGCGCCCTAGCCCTGTTGCTCCTCGTGGGTTTTCTGGCGCAGACCTACATCAACGGAGCGTTTGGCACCACCTGGCATCTGCGCGGGGCTTTCGGCTTTCGCCGCCTGATCGAGTGTACGCCCATCTTTGTGCTGGGCCTCGCGGCCCTGGTCGAGTGGCTGCGCCCGCGCCTTGGATCGTGGCCGCTCCTTGCCCTCGCCGCCTTGTTGGTCTACTGGAACCTTGGGCTGATCGCCCAGTGGACGTTCCTGCGCCCCGAGTTGCGCCGCGAATTGATCTGGAACGACATGCTCACATGGCAGTTCGTCAAAGTGCCGGGCCAAACGCTGGGGAAACTCTGGACGCTGCTCTTCGACCGCTGTCGGTTGGTGACGAACCAGAGTTGCTAGGGGTTACTGTGACAACCCTACGTTGGCGCAGTCGCCCTAGCTTCGGGGGGCGCGACATGGTACAACGTAGGGTAAAGGAACGAACAGGAGAACACCAATGCGCCGCTTAACCTTATTGCTGCTTGCGCTGATCAGTACGCTGGCCCTCGCCGCCTGTGGCCCGACGCTCCCCACGGCTGAGGAGATTGTGTCCAAGATGGAGCAGGCCCGGGCGGCTACGCAAAGCGCCCACGCCACGGTCGCCATTGACTTTACTTCGCCTGAGCGTACGAGCCACATTGTGGTTGAGGGCTGGACGGAGCAGACCGGTACGAACGACGCAGCTGGCAAGCCCATGTCGCGGATGCGCGCCGAGGTGCGCGCATCCACTGAGCCAACTCTCGTCGGTATGGTCGTCGTGAACGACGGCACGACCTTCTGGCTTTACAACCAAGCTAAAAATACGGTCGTTACGGGCGAGGCCGCGAAGATGAAGGCGGCGACCGCTGCAACCCCCGCCGGTACGGCAACGCTGCTCACCAATCTGATCGCCCAGGGTCTTGATGCGGTTGACCTCGCCGTCCTCGGGAGTGAGCAGGTGGCGGGTACAGCGACATGGAAGGTCAAGGTGACCCCCAAGGCTGCGACCAGCACGCAGTTGCAGCTTGATCGGATGATTGAGGGAACGCTGTGGGTGGACACCGACCAGGCGTTGCCACTTAAACTGATCCTCGACGCCGGTGATTTGGGCCGTGGCACGGTGGAAGTGCAGAGTTTTGAGACCAATCAGGCGATTGACGCTACGCGCTTCACCTTCACCCCGCCCGCTGATGCACAGGTCGTGCAGGCGGCGGAACTCGTCGCCCAACAGCAAGCGCCGCAGGTTGCCAGTCTCGCCGAGGCCCGTGCCGCCGTCGCCTTTACCCTGCGTGAGCCGACCTACTTGCCTGCTGATCTGGCTTTGGTTGAGGTGCGTTTGATCAGCACCACCACCGTCATTCTTAACTACAGCGGCACAGGCGGCAGCCTCAGTGTGGTGCAAAGCAATGCGGAGGTGGGCAATGACCGCGTGCCTCCCACTGACAGTCAGGCGGCTGACGTACTAGTCGCTGGCAATCCCGCCACGCTGATCACCGGCAGCGCCAATCAGGGGAGCTTCCTCCGTTGGCAGGTGGGCGACGTGCGCTATGTGGTTGCTGGCACCTTAACGGGCGACGAGGCGCTGAAGGTCGCTGAGGGGCTTCAATAGGCTTTAGACAAGGTTTCAGGGGCCGGGTTTCAGGTTGAGCGCATCAGGAAGCCGTGCGCCAGCTAGGGCAGTCCTGTCTAGGTTATGAAGCGGTCGCATCGCCTCGCAGCGTAGAGACGCAAAATTTTGCGTCTCTACGCTAACACCGCCGATGCTGAAATATGCTTTCGTTCACAAGCACAAGGCAGACCGCTACCACTCTCAGCTTGGGAACCCCAACCCACGCTCGCGCATACTCACATAGCGCCCGCGCCCAATCACCAGATGGTCCAGCACCTCGCAGTCAAGCAGTTTCCCCGCCTCGACAATCTGGCGCGTCACCAGGATGTCCTCCGGTGAAGGGCTGGGGTCGCCACTCGGGTGATTGTGCGCCAGAATGAGCGCCGCACTGTTGCGCCGAATCGCCTCCTTGAAGACCTCACCGACGCGGATCATCGCACTGTTGACCGAGCCGATGTAAATCGTCGTGATCTGCTGTACACGATTCTTCGTATCGAGCAACACCGCCCGCAGGTGCTCTTGATCCAGATGCCCCATCTCGATCATAAGCAGGGTGGCGGCGTCAGCAGGACTCTTGATCTGGAAACGCTCATCTGGGCCAACCAGCAACAAGCGCCGCCCGATTTCAAGCGCCGCCTTGACCGTGGCGGTCTTGGCGGCCCCCATGCCGCGCCGCTGGCACAGGTCTTGATACTCGGCCCGCAGCAATCCCGCCCAACCTCCGTGCTCTGCCAGGGTTTGTTGCGACAACTGAAGCACATTGATCCCCGGCACGCCGACACGCAGCAAGATGGCGAGCAGTTCGGCGTCACTCAGGGCTTGGGGTCCCACGGCGACCAAGCGCTCACGGGGCTGGTCGGTCAGGGGCAACTCCTTCATCCGCAGGCGGTACTCTGTCATGCGCGTAATCCTTGTTGGTCGGCCTCGCCTATAGGGTGTACCGCCATCAACAAGCCAGGGGATACGACAAAAAGCCCCGCGCCGGTTTGGGTGGCGCGGGGCTGACGTTAGGACGATAAGTTGTTAGGCAAGCGGATTTTTTAAAACTTTTCGTCTGATCCGTGCTGCGTGATCCGTGATCGGTCAGGATGCGGCCCGGTCACGGATCACACATCACGGATCATTTCCACGCCATGGATGATTAAAAAATTCCGCTTTCCTTACACCCCAACGGAAATCGCCGTCTCGGTGGGGAGGCGCTCGTCGAGCCAAGTGCGGAGGCTGGGGTAGCGCAGGGTGAGGTGCAGATCATGTTTGAGGCGACGATTGTCGAGCCGCACCGAGGCGGTGAGCATGCCGATAATCGCCGGGTCGAGCCCCGCAGCGAGCGCTGACGCGGGCGAGAAGGTACGCGGCGGCACCATCCCCAGGCGCTGACGCACCTCGCTGAGCAGTTCGATCAGGCGCATGGGCTGATCATCACCGACATTGTAGATCGCGCCGGGCTGGCCCTCGCTGGGCAGGGCGACCAGCATATTGATCAGATCGTCAACGTGAATATGCGAGACGAAATTGCGCCCGTCGCCGTAGATGGTCGCCACGCCTTGCGCGACCGCATCAATCGGGTCGCGGCCAGGGCCGTAGATCGAGCCGCAGCGCAGAATAATGGCGGGGAAACGGTGTTCACGGGCGGCCTGCATGATGGTCTGTTCCGCCGCAACCATCACCGTGCCGAGGGCGTGAGTCGGGGCGATGGGGTGATCTTCGCCGACCAGCGTAGCGCCAGGATTCCCGTAGGCGGCAACATTCGAGGTGAAGAGATACGCTCGCACGCTGCGCGCCCGCGAACAGGCGGCGATCAGGTGTTGGTTGCCGTCAACGAAGGTGTGCCGCAACGAACCGTTTTTGATGACCAGACAAGAGGTGAGATTGTAGACGGCACTGACGCTCTCGGCGACGCCCACCAAGGTGTCGGGGCGGGTCAGGTCGCCAGTCCAGACGGACATCCCGCGTGCGGCGAGGCGTTCGACGGTGGGAGTGTCGGGGTTGCGGACGAGACCGCGAACGCGGTGTCCTGCGGTGAGCAGTCGCTCGGCGAGCCGCGAGCCTACATAGCCGGATGCACCCGCGATTAGGTAGTACGCCATAGTCCACCTCGTGTTGGCTGGGGTGGAAGGACGCCGCCGTGTCGCGTCGGTTCAGGCGGCAGCGCCTAGCTCACCCATGCTGCAAATTGCAGGCTGCCCCCGATCTTACTCCTCGCCCCGCAGGTGCGCTCCGACTGTTCAGGTGCAGCGATAATCAGGATTTTATCATCTTTCACCTGTCTTTGCTACAGGGTATGGTCGGCAATTTGGAGCTACGTCAACGTCGTTCGCCGTGGGGCTGAAGCCCTCGGCTACGTTTACCAAGCCTGCTAAAGCAGGCTCGACGCGCCCGCGAAAGCGGGCTTCGTACCCGTAGCCGGAGGTTTTAGCCTCCCGGCGCGTGACGTTGACGTAGCCCTAAGACTGATGCAACGCTGCTTCCCACGGTAGCGCGGTTTCGTTTATGGTACAATCCGCGCGGCGTGTCGGTGGCGCGGGCCACCATTGCCGCGCCCTAATCCTTAATTCCGCAGCGTAACTTCAGGCTTTCCCTATGGTCAAATCAGCCAAGAAATCCACGAAACTGGGCCGCAACGACCCTTGTCACTGTGGCAGTGGCAAGAAGTACAAAGACTGTCATTTGCCAACTGAGCAGGCGGCGCGCACTGAGCAGTTGCGCCTGCGGCAAGCCCAGGACAGCTTGTTGCCCCGCATCATCGAGGCGGCGCAAGGCGTGGCCGAACTGCTCCCTGCGGCCTTCGACCGCTTCTGGCAGGGCAAATATGCGTTTGAGCGCATGCAGGAGCCGTCGAACGCCCAAGGGAGCGACCGCTCCCTGACCTGGGAAGACCGGGGGGCCGAGCGTTTCCTCACGTGGTTCGCCTTCGATGTACGTCAGCCCGACGGGCGCACCCTGGTTGAACAACTCACCACCACTGAGGCGTTCACCATTGACCCTTACGAACGCTCCCTGCTTACAGCGTGGCAGCCCGTGCGCCTACGCCCGTATTTGGTGGAAGCGCTGAAGAAGGGCCAAGGCGTAACGTTGCGCGACCTGCTCAGTGGCGACCTGCGCCAAGTGGCCGACTACGGAGCCTCGAAGCGCCTAGCGCTCGGCGAAGTGGTGGTTGGGCATCTGGTGCCTGCGGATACCGCCCCCGGAGCAGAAGCGCCCACCTACTACCTCGCCGGGGCTGCCGCCCAACTCACCGACGATACCGCCGCGAAGCTGCTTGAGTATGCCG
>CAIRDL010000231.1 GCA_903877345.1 uncultured Oscillochloris sp.
ACAAACTCGCGGAGCCAACTCAACGGTACTTTCATGAAGCCCTCGTAGTAGTCCGTAAAGTAAGTCTTCTGGCACACATGCTGGCTTCGACAAGCTCAGCCCGCGTCCGTTGGCTGAGCTTGTCGAAACCAACGCTTGTGCCAGAAAACTTCGTTGACGGCCTAGTAGCGCCTTTAGGCAGAAAACCAGGGGCGATTGTAGCCCCGTTGCGCTACAGCTGTCAAGGGAGTAGTGGGCAGATGTAGGGCCACGTCAAAGTCACGCGCTGGGAGGCTAAAGCCTCCGGCTACGGGTACGAAGCCCGTCTTCGCGGGCTGATCGAGCCTGCTGAAGCAGGCTTGGTAAACGTAGCCGGTGGCTTCAGCCACCCGGCGAACGACTTTGACGTAGCCCTAGTACACCGTCCGAGTAAATTTGATGGGTAGAGGCGGCTCGCGAGCCGCCTCTACGGCCTTCGGACAACCCATCAGAATTACTCGGATGATGTACTAGGGCAGATGAGGGTCTTTCAGCGGGCCGGGAGAGATGCTTCGCTGCGCTCAGCGTGACAGCGTGACTTTTGCGGTAGTGCGTTTTCTGTGTTCTTCTGTGCCTTTCTGTGGCCGCAGGAAGAGAAGAATTCTCGTTGTGGTACTAATTCGCCTGCACGTCAACCACCTGCCACTCCAAGGTTTGCCCCGCATAGAAGGGAACCACCTCGCCGTAGCGGGCGGGCACCTGCCACGGGCGACGGGCGAGCGTCACCGTTTTCGCAGGCGGCGTGAGACCGTAGATGGCGCGGGCATTGTCGGAGACAAACGCTTGGAGTTGCGCTAGGGCGTCGTGTTGGGCAAACAGTTCGGCGAGCAGGGGCAGAATGACCGGGGCGCTGAAGATGCCGGCGGCGCAGTTGGCAGCCTCTTTGCGCTCAACGGGATGCGGGGCCGAGTCGCTGCCGAACATCAGGCGCGGGTGAGCGCGGAGGGCCGCTTCGAGCAGGGCGGCGCGATCTTCGGGGCGCTTGACGATGGGCTTGCAGAAGAGATGTGGGCTGAGCAACCCGCCCGCAAGGTCGTCCAGGGTAAGCAGGAGATGGTGCAGAGTGACGGTCGCAGCGAGGTTGGCGTACTGGTCAAGGAGCCGCAGCGCCGCCGCCGTCGTGATGTGCTCCATCACAATGGTGAGGCGCGGGAAGCGGCTAGCCCAACGGGCATAGATCTGCAGAAATTCAGCCTCGCGGTCAAGCACAAAGCCGTGGCTTTCACCATGAACCAGCAACGGAATCCCCAGACGCTCCATCGCGGCAAGTGTGGGTTCGATGCGGAGCAAATCGCGCACCCCGTCGGCGGTATTGGTCGTGACGCCTTCCGGGTAGAGTTTGATGCCGATGATGTAGGGCCGCATGGCGGCGAGCATGGCCTCGTCATACGGTCGAAAGAAGAGCGTCATGAGTGGCGTGAAGGTGTGGGGCGCGGTGGCGGCCTCGATCTTGGCCCGGTAGTCGCTTAGGCGTTCGAGGGTGTCAACGACCGGCACGAGGTTGGGCATAACCACCGCCGCCGCGAAGGAATGGGCGCTGAGGGGCGCAACTAGCTCTAGCATTGCGCCCTCGCGAAGGTGCAAATGCATGTCGAGGGGCGCACGAAGACGCAAATCCATGAAGCTCCTTTGGGCTACGATGGATTCATTGTAACAGAGATACGACCGCCAACGGCACCGTGGGCGAATGTGCTATCATGACGCATGGACGTTCGTTGTTCAGGAGGGTTGGCGATGAGTGAGTCGAAACAGGGGCGGGGGCAGCGCAATCAGACGCAACGGCTGCCGGAACACGAGCGCGGCGCGGGCGGTAATGTGCGGCGCACCGAACGCCTTGACCCGGCGGACGACGAGTGGCGTCAGGCCGAGCCAGTCAATCCCGGTTGGCGGAGCGAGCGTTCAGGCAGCCGCCGCGCAACCCGACGCGGCCCCCTGCCAACCTCGCCCCAAGAGTTCCAACTCTGGCTCCA
>CAIRDL010000232.1 GCA_903877345.1 uncultured Oscillochloris sp.
CCCCCATCCCCCATCCCCTAACTCCCATCCCCCAACAGATAGCTATGGACACCCTCAGCGGCGGCGCGTCCTTCGGCAATGGCCCAAACGACCAACGACTGACCGCGACTCATGTCGCCTGCGGCGAAGACACCGGGCCGCGAGGTCATCTTGCGCTGGTCGGTCGCCACGGCCCCGTTGGGGCTTAACGCAACGCCAAGCTGTTCGAGCATCCCGCTTCGCACTGGCCCCGTAAAGCCCATCGCCAACAGCACCAAATCGCAGGGCAGGGTGAATTCCGAGCCGGGCACCTCTTCCATCCGCATTTGACCGCGCAGATCGCGTTGCCAGTTCACGCGCACCGCCTCGACCGCGACCACATGACCGTCGGCGTTGCCAATCAGGCGCTTCGTGAGCACCGTGTAAAGGCGCTCGCCGCCCTCTTCGTGCGACGTGGAGGGGCGTTGGACGCGGGGCCACTCGGGCCAAGGGTTGTCGGGTGCCCGTTGCACCGGCGGTTGCGGCAGCAACTCAAACGACGTAACGGAAGCGGCCCCCTGACGTAGCGCGGTGCCCACACAATCGGCACCCGTATCGCCGCCGCCGATCACCAGCACCCGCTTGCCTTGGGCCTCAAGCGCCACCGCCGGGTCAATCGGCTCGTGCAGTCCACGGCGATTCTGCTGGCTGAGGAACGGAATGGCGAAGTGAACCCCGCGCAGGTCACGCCCCGCGACGGCCAAATCACGCGGCTGTTGCGCCCCACCGGTAAGCAGCACGGCATCAAAGCCCGCACACAACTCCTCGGCGGGCAAGCTCACTCCAACGTGAACGCCTGTGAGAAAGACCACGCCTTCCGCCGTAAGTTGGGCCAAGCGACGGTCGAGCAGTGCCTTTTCAAGTTTGAAATCGGGGATACCGTAGCGCAGCAAGCCACCGGGCCGGTCGTCGCGCTCGAACACCGAAACCTCGTGGCCCTTACGGCGAAGCTGTTGCGCGGCGGCAAGACCCGCCGGCCCCGAACCAACCACCGCCACGCGCTTGCCCGTGAGCGTCAGGGGCGGCTCGGGGCGGATCCGCCCGTCCTCAAACCCCTTCTCAACGATTCGCAACTCGACCATCCTAATCGCCACCGGGTTGAAGTTTAGGCCGAGGGAACATGACCCTTCACAAAGCGCCGGACAGAGATGCCCGGTGAATTCGGGGAAGTTGTTATCTTGGTGCAACTGAGCGAGGGCGCGCTCCCAATAGCCTTCGGTGACGAGATCATTCCAGAAGGGGATGAAGTTGCCCAGGGGACAAGCGACGTGACAATAGGGGATACCGCAATCCATACAGCGAGCGCCCTGTTGGGTCACGACCGCATCGTCAACCGGCTCATAGACATCGTGGTAATCGCGCAACCGCAGCGTAATGGGTCGCCCGTGCAACTCCTGCCGCTCATATTTTAGAAAGCCCTCAATTTCACCCATCGAAAACCTGCCTCTCTTTTGGTTGACAACTGGCGCTGCGCTGCTTGCGCGCCTGGGGTAACTGAACCGACGACCTGACGTGCGAGGAAAACGGGCCGCACGAGGCGAACCTTGCCGGTGAGCAACGCTGCTGGGGAGTCTAACCGGCGGGGGGCGCTACGCTGCGCGATGGTCTGCCTGGGAGTGGCGGTGATGGGAAGAACTGTACGCCTTCCCACGGCTGCCTGGGGTAGTAGGTTCTCAACCCCAACTAGCGCTCTGGCAACCCGGTGC
>CAIRDL010000233.1 GCA_903877345.1 uncultured Oscillochloris sp.
CTTTTTTGCTTATTGTAGCGGCATGACAACTGATTTGCGTTCAAGGCTCTGCTACCCCCCTTTTATTGACACCCCCCGATATTCGTGGTACTATTGCGACACAGCTAGGAATAGTCCCGCCCGCATCTATAACGGTACACTTTTGCCATTTAAGCAAAAAACACCGACCCGCGAGGGTTCGGCTCTGGGTCTAGTGCCCATCTATTGTGTCTCGCTGAGCGCTCCGCTCCTGGAAAGGCTACGATGCGAACCCTGATCTTTACGGGCAAAGGCGGTGTCGGCAAAACGAGTGTGGCGGCCTCCACCGCCCTTCGTGCGGCCGATATGGGTCTGCGCACCTTGGTGATGAGTACCGACCCGGCCCATAGTCTTGCTGACTCGCTCGATCTCGAAGGCCCCCTCGGCCCGGAGCCGGTGCGGATCACGAACAATCTTGATGCCCTCGAAGTCAGTGTGTATCACGATATCGAGAACAACTGGGGTGTCGTGCGGGCGCACTTTTCGCAGTTGATGGCCGAACAGGGCGTTGAGGGCATTCTTGCCGATGAGATGAGCGTGCTCCCTGGGATGGAGGAGGCGTTTCCCCTCATTCGGATCAAGAAGCACAAGGATGAGGGCGAGTACGATCTGATGGTGATTGACTGCGCTCCCACCGGTGAGACGCTGCGCCTGCTCTCTGCCCCCGAACAGTTCAAGTGGGCGATGGGTATGTTGCGCGGGGCCGAGAAGTTCGTGATTAAGCCGCTGCTGCGGCCTATGAGCAAGATTAACCCCACGCTCAACAAGATGATTGCCCCTACTGAGGTCTACGAGGCGGTGGACAATATGTTCGCCCAAATGGTCGGCGTCACCGAGACGCTCGCCAATCCCCTCGAAACGTCGGTGCGCTTGGTGATGAACCCCGAGAAAATGGTGATTAAGGAGAGCCAGCGCGCTTTCACCTACCTCTCGATGTACGGCATGACCGTGGACACGGTGGTGGTCAATAAGATTTTGCCGGTTGACCAGGATAGCGGCTATCTGAACCACTGGAAGGATATTCAGCAGCGCTACCTTCTGGAAGTGGAGCACTCCTTTGCCCCGCTGCCCATCCGCCATGTGCCCTACTACCCGGAAGAAGTCGTGGGCCTCGCGAAACTGCGTACCATGGGCCTCGATGTCTACGGCGACAGCGACCCGACGGCCATTGTCTACAAAGAGTCCCCGATGGATTTGGCGAAGTTGCCCGATGGGACGTATCGCGTTAAACTCAAGCTCCCCTTCGCCAACGTTAGCCAACTCGACCTGTTCCAGAATGGCGATGAGTTGGTCATTCAGATTGGTGACTTCCGCCGCATTATGACGCTGCCCACCAGTCTGGCCGGCCTACAGGCAGGACAGGCCGAGATGGAGGGTGACTGGCTGATTGTCCCCTTCTTCGCGTCAAATGGCGTGCGCCGTTAGCGCCTGTTCGGACCGAGGGTGGCCCGTTACCCTCGCGTCGTTTCACTGGGGTCTACCGGGGTCGTTCCCCGTAAAGCCCGTCTAGGTTGTTCGCTTCGGTTGACGAGCTTGCGCCTAGACGTTGCGAACCTCCCAAGGTGTTCGACCATGTGCTTCCTGCCTACGTCGGAGCGCTCGCTCGCCGGGGGTGTGCCGACTGCGAAGGGTAGCACGCACGACGGGACAGGGGCCTACCAGTGCCTAACTGGTCGTCTCGGTAGTGGCTACGTCGAGACGTGAAACCGGCCTGTGGACTGGCAGCAGGCGCATCGTTCGGGTGGCCCGCTGAGATGAAACAGGCGTCTTGCGGTGATCACATGTGGTCACCTAGAAAGTGGCAGGTGTACGGATGGCCGTTACACGAGGCTGGTTCTCGGAGTCGGCTGGGCAGGTCGCGCAGATTGGCGATATCATGTTCCAGGGCCACTGGCAGTGGATCTCGAACTTGCTCCAGGGTACGTCGGCTGCAGTCGAGAACATCAACCGCAATGCCTACCCGGGCATCGCCCGCAGCGGCAGCGGCAGCGGTGAGGGTGGGTTCACCAGCGTGGATGGGGCTTTCCGCCCGAAGCGCATTCGGTCCCGCTTCAATCGGTAGTAGCGAACGGGAAACTGGGTACAGGGTACATGTGTATCCTGTATCCAGTTTCCTCTATCTTCGACCATGATCAGTTTGCTTTATCACAGTCACACCGTCGTTCCTACCCATCTCTCCGAGCTCGAGGCCTTGGGTCTGATCGAGCCCGATGAGCAGATCTTGGTTGCCCTCGACGGGGTGTTGCTCGATGGCAATGGGAGCCGCCTCAGTGGCCCGACCCTCCACGACTATTGCCTGGTGACTAGTCTGCGCGTCATTCTTTGGGCGCGTGACTATGGTCGCCACCTCTGTTGCGCGTTTCCCTTGGCCGAACTGGCGACCGTCGAAGGGATGGGCGTTGACCCCATCCATGCCCAGATCCAACTGGTGTTTGTGGCCCCCGATGAGGAAGACCAGCATTTTACGCTGACCCTCCTCCCCGTGGCGAATCTTCAGGCAGGGCTGACGTTGCTCCGAACTGCTAGTGAGACGGCCCGTGCGCTGGCTGAGCAGGGGGTCGATTCCCGCGAGGCGGGGGCAGAGATTATGGCCGTCCTCGGTGCTCAGATCTATGGGCATGTTGATGGTCTGCGCCCCGGGGAGGCACCCTATCGCTGGCCTGGGGCTATGCCGAACCAGCCCGCGAGTCCGGCTCCGCTCTTCACCCATGACCCGACCAATATGCCTCCAGGACAGTTTTATACGGCCAGTCGCCTCGTTCGCTCGGCGTGGGATACGCTGCGCCGTTCGATCCGTGAAGCTGATTTGCCGATTGAATTGAATGGCAATAGCTTGCGCGAGTTGACCGAGGCTGTCCGGGCAATCAATGAACTCGTGCATACGGTCGCAACCAACCCCAGCGCTCAGCAAATGGCGATGGCCTTCATCCAGAATCGCTATGCCGCCGCGCAAAACCCGCCCCCACCCGCCACCGAGACTTCCCCCCGTACGCCGCCACGGTCGGGCAGCGCTACCACACCGCCCGCCGCTGCGACCAGTCGCGCCCAAGCGTCCGCCGCCGGTATCTACCACGAGATTCCCCTGCGTCGTCGTGGTGCGTCACCCACCGCATCTGGTAGCCCCGACCTTGCCGTCGAGCCGTGTGATGAGCTGACTCCAGTGGTACCGCCGCCCCCGGTTGAGCGCCCGGCTGACCCGGTCGTCCCTGACCGGCGCGAGATTCCGCTCCGGCGTCGCGACCCGGGTACTGTGCCCGAACGCCCGTTGGCTCACGGCCATTTGCCTACCGTGGTGAGTGGTTCGGGCCAGTAGCCCGGGGCGAAAGCGCCTGGGCTTGGGCTAACGTACCGACCGCTCGCGTTGACGAGGCTCGGCTTACCCGTGCAAGCGGTGTGACCCATACGGATCAATAGGTCTGGCGGTCTTCCTAGGTCTTGCGACCAAAAGACCATCCCCTAGCTTTGGGTAAAAGTCGGCTGAAGCAGGTGTGCCTCCCAGAGTTGAGCGTGACGCAAACGGTTACGGCTTGCCCTGGGTTTCCACCTAAAGGCAACACATTCCATGAGTATTCGCCCTTATCTTGGCATCAATGTCAATGCAGCCAGCGTTGAGGAACTGTATGCCCGTGGGCTGCTTGAGCAGGGCGAAACGCTGCTCGCCCTCTTCGATGGTGTGCTCCTTGACCAGAACCACCGCCGCGTCGGTGGCCTCTCCCTCGCTGACTTTGTGGCCCTCACCGACCAACGGGTGATTACGTGGGCGCGCGGCATCTTCAACGATACGGTGGATAGCTTTCTGTGGAAAGATGTTGATGTCGTTGAGACCGAGACTTGGGATCCTTGGCACGGACGGGTCAATCTGGCCTTCCGCATCCCTGGAACCGCGCCCCGTAAGCGGCGGGTTGCGGTGCATGGGAGCTTTGAAGAACCGGGGACGGGTGAGCGGTTGGTGGTAAATACCCTCGACTATATGCCCGCCGATGATGTCGCTGTCTTTGCCCGGATGATTGGCTTGGTGGGTGACATGATCGTTAACGCGGACGGCAACGAAGCGCTGATTACCAATTTCTTCGCTGCGTTCCCTTCCAGTGAGCAACTGTCGCTCCAGACTCTTCTCGATATGCCAAGTCCCACGGCCCTGGCGACGCTGCCGCCCGTGAATGCTAAGCATGCCCGCCAGAAAGAGGAGCGGAAGTCTTGGTGGCCTTTTGGCCGTGGCAATGATGGCCGCCGCGAGTTGACGTCGCCCAAGCAAGGGTCGAACCTCGTCGCCGCCTACGAAAGTCAGCGCCTCGGGCTCCCGGCAGGCAGCGGAACCTTGGGTGCGTCTGCGTCTGCGTCGGCTGGCTCGGTCTTCTCGTCAACCGATCAACTGGGGATGTACGCCGTCAGTCGCACGTTGCGCCTCTTCCTTGAGGCACCCCGCCGGGTGGTTGGGCGCATCCGCCGCGCCGGTGAGACGGTGAGCGGTGCCGGTGAGTTGGTGAGTGGCCTCCAAGACCCACGGGTGCGCCGCAATGCGATGCGCGGGCTCTATCAAGTGGCGGCGCAGCAAGAGGCTGAGGGTGGCCCGTTCGCCCCGGTTGGCCCGGTGGTACGCGCCGTGGTGCGCTTCACCGAACCTTCGCCGCAAGAGCAGAGTCAGCAACAGTCACGCCGGATCCAAGTCCGCTCGAACGTGGGGGTTAAAGGTCGCCCGACCCCTGTGGAAGCAGGGAGCGAAGGGAGTGAACCCCGCCCGATGCCTTCGCTGGTACCTGCGGCCTCGTCCACTTCTGCTGACACCGCCCGGCCCGATCCGCTGAAGCGGAGCATTAGCGTTCGCCGCGTCGAGCCACTCGTCACCGAAGGTTCTCCCGCCGCTGAAGGGAGCCAGGATCAGCCGCAACGGAGTGCCCCGGTGCGCCGTATCGCCGTCGGACGGACGAGCAACCAGACCGATGATTCCCCCTCCACAGGCGGGACGAGGGCAGCGAGTGAGCATAGCAACGGCGTTCACCGGTCAGACGACGAAAAGGCCTGAGCGATGCGGTCTGATTGAGGCTGGGCTTGTGCCCCTGGTGTCAATCGTACCGCCTGATCGTACCTCGCCATGACGCGTGTCATTATCTACTCGGGCAAAGGTGGCACCGGCAAGACCACGCTTTCGGCGGCGACAGCGACCCTGTTGGCCCGCACTGGTCGTCGCACCTTGGTGCTCTCAAGCGACCCGGCCCACTCGCTGGCTGACGCCATTGGGCTACCCATCAGCCGTGATCGGCCAACGAATTTGGCCCCGGGGCTGTATGGCCTTGAGGTGGACACCATCCACGAGTGGCGCCATAACTTGGGCGGCTTCCAACAGTTTGTCGCTTCCACTTATTCCAATCGGGGGATGGATCGCTCGACCGCCGCCGAGTTAGCCAATCAGCCGGGTCTCGATGAGATTCTGGCCCTTCAGCGGGTCATGGATGAGGCCCAAAGCGGGCGGTGGGATGCGATTGTCCTTGACACCGCCCCGACGGGCAACACGCTCCGTTTGCTCGCCTATCCCGAAATGATTATCGGCGGCGATGCTGGCAAAAAGTTCTTCCGCGTCTACCGTGGCTTGGCGAATATCGCCCGGCCCTTTAAGCGTGATCTGCCCAATGACCGCTTCTTCGATGAGGTTGGCACGCTGCTTGAGCGGATGGATCAGTTGGCGAATTTCTTGCTCAGCCCGGAGATCTCGCTGCGGTTGGTGCTCAATCCCGAGAAACTGCCGCTGCTCGAAACTCGCCGCGCTTACACCTTCCTCAACCTCTACGGTATGATGGTTGATGCGGTCTTGGTTAATAAGATTTTGCCCCGGCGCTCGGATCTGGGGCCGTATTTTGATTACTGGGTTAGCCTACAGCGCGGCTACCTCCAGGAGATTGATAACAGTTTCGCGCCGACCCCGATCTTCCGTACCGTGCTTCAAGAGGGTGAACCCATCGGGATTCCCGCCCTGGAGGCCATTGGGCGAGCTACGTTCGGCGAGGTTGACGCGGGGGCGCTGCTCTTCGATGAGCGCCCCATTTGGCTCGAGCAGTGGAACGAAGAGGGCGAGCCAGGTCAATACGAACTCTGTATGAAATTACCCTTCATCGAAGAGGGCGAGACGGTGCAACTCTTGCGTAATGGCCCCGATTTAGGCATCAACGTAGGTCATTTGCAACGCACCATTGCCCTACCTCGGATTCTCTATGACTGTGGGATGGGGAAGCATCGCTATGAGGGCGGTGTGCTACGCTTGGAGTTCCGGGAGGGCGCGGACGTAACCCCCGCCGATGAGCCGGACGAGCTACGGGTTGAAGCCGCCTGAACGGACGCGTCATCAGGCTTGACGAACGACGGTATACTGACTGACCATGCAAATTCTGATCTTCTCGGGTTATAACCA
>CAIRDL010000234.1 GCA_903877345.1 uncultured Oscillochloris sp.
GCCCGCAGCGTCCTCGCTGGCTGAGCTTGTCAAAGCCAACGAACGCTGGCTGAGCTTGTTGAAGCCAGCACTTGTACCAGAAGATTTAGTTTACGGGGTACTAATCCTACAATCTAAAATCTGCAATCTCCCTCAGCGCACAATCGTCAGGGCGGCGACGGCAAAAAGCAGTTGCGCCCCGACTGAGGCGATCTGAAGCAACCGTGCGCCTACAGGCTCGCGTCCGTAGAGGGTCAACCCCAAGCCGGTGTTAAGCAAGCCCAGAAGTGCGCCCGCGAGGGGCAGAAAGAGGATTTGGTGTCGGGGAACTAGGGCCGCTGCCGCCCCTGCCGCGTCGCTCCGCAGATCAATCAGGGCGGGGAGTTCAGGATAGCGCGTCATCAGCCAGCCAAGCAGCACCAAATTCACCACACTGGTGAGCCCCAAAGCCCAGCGCACCGTCGCATCATTCCAGAAGGCGTAAAAGAAGGCCCACCCCGCTTCGACCCCCGGCGTGAGTTGCTGGATCGCCCCGA
Organism: uncultured Oscillochloris sp.; assembly: GCA_903877345.1. Lineage (GTDB taxonomy): Bacteria > Chloroflexota > Chloroflexia > Chloroflexales > Chloroflexaceae > CAIWXH01. The sequence goes on from CAIRDL010000234.1 coordinate 516, forward strand.
TGCGGCGGCGCTGCTCCAGTTCCTGCACAAAGGCTTCGCGCTCTTGCGGCGCAATGGCGTAGGCCGCTGTGGCCGTGTGCAGGACGAGCGCCTGTGTGATCGGCACCGTGCTGAAACGGTGCAGGCTTCGTCCGGCGGCGAGGCGCATCCGCCCACGAAAATAGCCCAACCCCAAGCCCGCAGGTGTGCCTGGCGTCTGTAAGCCACTCTCGAGGCTCTCGATAGTCTGGATGGGGATCACGGCCCGGTTGCCGAGCCAGAAGATGTAGAGGCCATTGCGGTCAACGGCGTAAGCCAGGGTCAGCGTGGCCGCGACGCGGTAGCTAATGGCACCCGTGAGCGCGAGGAGGCTAAGACAAGCCAGAAAGTGCAGGAAGAGGATGCCGTCTATTGGCCAAGCGGCGGGCGGTTGCGCCAAGATCTGAGCAAGTGGCACAAGGAGGAAGATCGCCCCGACTGCGGTAAGGCCCAGGACGACTATGGCGACCCACAAGCGCCCCGAGAACTGTGGTTTCCAGCGTCGCATAGACGTAGGCTTTGATAAGGTTTTAGCGCAATACCGCAGAAGGTACGCGGTGAGGCGTCTTGTCATTCTGAGCGAAGCGAAGAATCCCGACCGGGACCCTTCGCTTCGCTCAGGGTGACAGCATTACGTATGCTCTACTGCGTTTTAGCGGTCAGCCGTTAGCGGTCAGCCGTCAGCGGAACGTTCGTCCTACGGCGTTGGTGTGACAAGCGGCAGCACCGTCAGTGTGGGCACAATGGTCGTCCCGGTGAGCACGGCGGTCGTTGCGGTAGGCGTGACGATGGCCGTCCCGGTGAGTATGGCAGTAACGGTGACGGCCTCGGTGGGTGTGACGGTGGGTGCAAATATTGGGGTGGGCGTGATCGTGGGCGGCCCAGCCACAAACGTCGGCACGGTAGACGGCGTTGCCACCGTCGGTGCGGCGGTTAGCGTAGGCGTCGGTTCAGGGAAGCGCGCCACGTTGATCAGCGTGCGTTGTTCGGCGAGCCATGCATCAAGCGCCTTGGTGCGCGCCTCACGTAATTGCTGATCCTCAGGCGGCAGTTCACGCGCCGTGACCGTGATGACATGCCAGCCAAACTGGGTGCGGATCGGGGCACTCAGCACATCTTGCGCCAGTGTAAAGGCTTGCTTCACCAACTCGGGCGGATAGGTCGCCCCGTTATCAGCTACACCGTTCTGGTCGAAGAAGCCCATATCGCCACCCTGCGCCCGTGAGCCGGGATCATCAGATGAGGCCGCCGCCACGGTAGCGAAGGCAGCCCCGCCGCGCAACGTGGCAACGAGCGCATCAGCTTTGCTCTTCGCTGCGGCGAAAGCCTCCTCAAGTTGATCCGGCGTAGCCCCTGCGGGCGGCGTAACCGCTACCAACACTTGGCGCGCCTTGACCTTCGTGGGCGTCTGACTGTACGCGAAGCCCTCACTGGGCACCAATTGCGCTTCGATCTGTTCGTTGATCACCTGCTCACGATACTGGTCAACGAGAGCCGCACGAAACTCATCCTTGGTGATGATTGGCTTCTCAGCCGTGACCGCCAACTCCATCTCATAGCGGCGGTAGACCTCATCAACAATCAGCCCAACCTGGGTTACAGCTTCGGCGGGCACAGGCGTAGGCAGCGGCGTCACCGTGGGTTCAGTGGTTGCAGTAGGGCCGCCAGGGGTAGCGGTGGCGGTAAGCGTCGCCGTCGCTGCCGGAGTAACGGTGGCGGTAAGCGTTGCTGTTGCCGCCGGAGTAACAGTGGCGGTAAGCGTCGCCGTCGCCGCCGGGTCAGCCGTGGGGCCAACCGTCGCCGTGGTGGTCACTGCTGCCGTCGGGGGCGGCAGGAAGACCAGGCTCAGATCCTTGACAATAGCCTGATTAATCGCATCATCAGTGACACTCACCCCGCGACTGGGCGCAGCCTGCACTTTAAGTTGGCGCGTCTCCCACTGTCCGACGACCCCCACATCAACCTCAGCCGTACGGATCTGCTTAATCTGGCCATTGATTGTCGGACTCTGGCCCTGGAACTTTTGGGTGAGTTGCGGGTTGCCACC
>CAIRDL010000235.1 GCA_903877345.1 uncultured Oscillochloris sp.
CTCGGCTGCCGTCGCGCATCCCACGCGACGGGCTTGGGGTGGGCTGGTCGCATCCGGTCGCCGAAGGCGTCTCACCAAACTCGTCCACATTGGCCCTTGACAAACAATACCGTATCTTCGCTGCACTCCTGAGAAACATCGTGCTTGTCACGCTGAGCGCCAGCGAAGCGTCCCGGTGGTTGTGCGGATTCATGCCGAGACCCTTCGCTTCGCTCAGGGTGACATGGTGCTGGAATGGGATGATTGAGAAGATCGGCTTCCCTACATTCATCTGAGTTGTGCGGCAATCTAAAATCTGCAATCTAAAATCTGCAATCTAAAATCCGTCCCAGGAGGCTCTGGAATGCATGACAACGATTTGTACCAAAGCAGCACAGCCGACACAGATCTGTGCCAGTTTACGCTGCTTATCGTTGAGGATGACCAGGGTCTCAATCGCCTCATTCAGAAGCGGCTCCAGCGCCACGGCTTCACGACCGAAGGGGTGTCATGTGGGGCCGAGGCGGTGCGCCGGGCGGCTGAGTTGCCCGAACCGCTCTTGTTGCTCGACTATCGGCTGCCCGACATGACGGCCAATGAGATTATTCTGGCGCTGACGGCGCAGCAGCGGGTCGCGCCTTTTATCGTGATGACGGGCAACGGTGACGAACGCATCGCGGTGGCAATGATGAAATTGGGTGCCCGCGACTACCTGATTAAGAGCGACACCTTCCTCGATTTGCTGCCGACGGTGGTGCAACAGACCATCGAGCGCATCACGACGGAACGCCGCTTGCAACAGGCGGGGCGCGCCCTACACGAATCCGAACACCGCTTCAGTCTGCTCTTCCAACACGCCGCCGTTGGCATCGGGATGAGTACACTCACCGGGCAAGCGCTCATCGCCAACGCCGCCCTGCTCCGTATTTCTGGCTACACGTTTGAGGAGTTGAAACACGTCAATATAGGGCAAATGTACGTAGACCCGACGTTGCGCCCGGTCATCATGCGGCAACTCGTCGCGGAAGGCCGCATCCGGCACATTGAGGTGGCAATGCGCCGAAAGGATGGGACGACCTACCAGGCGAGTTGCTCGTTCGACCGCATGATCTTCGATGGCAATGATGCACTGTTGGTGACGATTGAGGATATTACGGAGCGCATCGCGGTCCAACAGCGCATCAGTCACCTGAATGCGGTGCTGAACGGCATCCGGCGGGTCAATCGCCTGATCACCGAAGAGCCTGACCGCGTCCGGTTGATCCAAGGTGCGTGCGAAAGCCTGATTGAGACTTTTGGCTACCATAACGCCTGGATCGCCCATACAAGTGAAGATGGTGATATTCTCACCACCGCGAGTGCTGGCTTCCCCAGTGGTCTTCTTCAGTTGCACACGCTGACCTCCAACGGCGACTTGCCCGCATGCGCCCAACAAGCGATGACCTATAAGACGACCGTCGCCGTTCGGAAACCCACCACCCCTTGCCGCATCTGCCCGTTCGGCTCGTCGTGCCCCGAAGAAGCCCGCATGTTGATTCGCATGGTCTACAATGGTCATGTTTATGGGATTATGAGCGTTGGTATCGCCTCGGGTTTTGTAGATGATTATGAAGATCAAGCCTTATTCGCCGAGGTGGCCCGCGATTTGGCCTTTGCGCTGCATAAGATTGACCTCGAGGCCGAGCGCCGCCGCACCGAGGCGGATCTGCACACTTCGCAGGCGCACTTGAAGCAGGCGCTCGATCAGCTTGAGCAGCGCGTCACCGAGCGTACCCGTGAACTGAGCATCGCTAATGCCGATTTGGCCCGCGCCGCCCGGGTCAAAGATGAGTTTTTGGCGAACATGAGCCACGAGCTACGCACGCCACTCAACGCGATCCTGGGGCGAACGGAGATGTGCCGCGAGGGTTTTTATGGCGAAATGA
>CAIRDL010000236.1 GCA_903877345.1 uncultured Oscillochloris sp.
GAAGCGAGAATGACGTAATCCTTCGCAGGAACTTCGCGATTCCGTGCGGGGAATGAAGTCTATTTGTGTTTTCATAATCAGGTTTATTTGGCCTGGCCTTCGGCGGGAAACGGTCCCAGGCGGACGTTGTCGAAGAGATTGCGATCATAGGTGCTAGCCAGGAAAGCCATCCCCTTGGCGCGTGATTTATCGGTGACGGTCGCCAGCTTCTTGCCGTCCACGAAGCCGAGGATATGGTCGCCATTCAGCTCCAGACGCAGATGATGCCAAGTCGACGAATTGAACTTCACCACTTGGCCGGCAGCGAGGGTGGTGTATTGCCAGTTCAGCTGGCACCGGCCGTCGCGTGTCAGGATCCAACGGTAGCCCAGCTTGTCGCGGTCGGCATAGCGCCCGCCGATCTCGACATCACCCCCGGCTAGGAGCACGTCGGCTTCGATGACGCAGTCCTGCCAGTTGGTGTCGCCAAACAGCGTGTGGGGTTTCAGCAGCCAGTTGTCGTACCACAGGATGCCCTGCGCGGGCACAATCTGCGCCAGGCACAACCCGCCCTTCGGCCACTGATACACCTCGAAGGTGCCTTTCTGATCGGAGAAATAGCGGGGCGTGTCGCCGGGGCGATAGCTCTCGCAGTTTTCCTCGAAGGGAAAGGGGAATGGCTTTCTCTCGGGCGGCGTGCCGTGGGAGCCCTTCTGTTGCCCGGTCGTGCTGGTGAAGGTGTAGATCGAGTCGGGCTCGAGTTCGAGTTCAACGGTGTTGTCGTGCAAGGAGAGCGGTGCCTGCTGGATGAACTGGGCCGCTTCGGTGGATTTCCAGACGTAGACCGGGCCGATCTTCAGTCCCGGTGCGATGCTGAGTTGGATTCTACGCTTCTCGCCGGTCACGATGATAACCGACCAATCTCCCGTCTTGGAATCGCGCAAGGCCACATGGCTGCCGCGCCAGGTGTTCGTGTCCAACTGCCCGCAAGCGCCATCGACATAGACCCAGCCCGGCTCGGCAAACTGCGTGGTGTGGGCGATCGCCCAGACCGCCGGCCAGACGGTGTAATGCCCGCACCAGGGCGTGTCGGCCTGCATGGCGCCGGTGTCGGCCCAGATGATCTGGTCGTAGATCGAGTCAATGGGACACCAGATTTGGAACTTGGTAATGCGATCGCGGGTGCAGAGCTTGTTCATCAGCCGGGCCACGTAGAGCGCGCCTTTGTCGCCCCACTGCCCGCCCGACTGGCTCCACTCCTCGCTCGCCCAAAGCGGTTTGCCGGAGCGCTTGGCTTTCTCCGTGGCGTAGCGGCGGTCTTTCTGGTCAATGTCCCACGGCTCGCGCCCATCGACGTAATGGTAGCCGACCGCGCCGATCAGGCGGTCCAGCTCCGGGTCCTTTTCCAGCGCATCGAACACCTGCCAGAACTCGCTGTCGTCGTCTGGTGCCTGCAGCTTCACCTTGGCAAACCCACGAGCGTCGAGAGTCGGGCGGAGGTTCTTCCGGATCCAGTTCAGGTCGGTGCCCATCTCGTTCTGCGCGGCAGCGATCCACTCCAGTTCCAACCCGTAATGCTTGCGCGCCACTTCCAGGAATGACGCAAACCAGTC
>CAIRDL010000237.1 GCA_903877345.1 uncultured Oscillochloris sp.
AGGGTCGCGAAAAAGTATACCGACCCAGATGGGGCGGAAACGCCCTTTTAACGAAGCGAGGAATGCAGCGAAGGCTTCCCAATGCGGAACACTAGTCCCTACCGCGTATCGGTCTCGTCAGCAGCGGCGTTAGCCCTGCGAAGGCTTTTCAAGCAAGGACGTGAGGCAGGAACCCATGAACCCAGCTGCCGGACAGAACCCACAGATCACGACCCTCCAGAGTCGTACCGCACGCCTGCGCGAGGCGTTGAGTGGTTTTGGGGCTTTTCTCGCGGCGGCACACCGGGCCGACCCGCTCCCCACGCTTCAAGACTTGGCCTGCGACTGGTTGCGCGCCGAGACGCTCGAAATCCATGTCCCAGCAGGCACCGGGCCACTTCAGACTGAAGATAAGCTGAAGCTCTGCGGCCCCGTGCTGATCCGGCGGCGGGTGGTGGGCCGCATTGAGGCTCGGCGCAACCGGCCCTTTGATGAAGACGACCGGGCACTGCTTGCGGCGCTCGGCCAACTCATCGGTGCCGCCCTCGAACACGCCGCGCTCCAAGCACACCTCAGCGAGCGCGACTGTGCCGTGCAAACGCAAGCCGATACACTCGACACCCTCTTGACCTTTGCGCGCGATGTTGTTAACGGGACGAACGACCCGCTGAAGTTGGCCCGTTGGGTGGTCGCCCAAGTGCCGGGGATGGTGGGCGGCGAACGGGCCTCGGTGCTGCTGTTGCCCGTTGAAACAAGCGATGAGCCGATGCTGGTGCTGGGTAACGGCACTTGCGCCACGCCCGAACGCGCCCGCGAGGTGGTTGAACATGGTCTCGCCGGGCTGGTGTTGCACGAGCGCGCCCCGATGATCATTGATGAAACCGACACCGACCAACGCTGGATCGGGATGCGCTTGAGCCAGAACGATACCCGTACCCGTTGCGCGATGGCAGTGCCACTCCTTTGGAACCATTGCGTCGTGGGTGCGATGACCGTGACGACGAGCGAGAGCCACCTGTTCAGCACGACCCAGCTCAATCTGCTTGAGCTGGTGGCTTGTCACGTCTCGTTGGCGCTCCATACGAGCAACCTTGATGCGCGGTTGGCGGCGACAGCCGCGAGCCTCGGCGCAATGGCGCTCTACCTCGAAATGGCCTTGCCAGAACTGCGGGCCGGCAATCTGGCGGCCCTCGACACGATTACCGCCGTCGCCGAACGGTTGCGCGAAGAGCAACTAGCCTTGAGCCGGACAGGTACCCACCCCTGAATGGCCGTTGTGGCGAGCGTTGGCGTCACTGGCGAGAACGTGCTAGGATAGCGTCCACAGAACGAGGCGGTGGGTGCCGCCTAGACCGGAAAGGGGCTGACCCGATGGCAGAACGAGAACAGCGTTTGAGCAGACGCGACCAGATCTACCTCCAGAGTACCAGCTTCGAGGTCTATATGGGGGTCGGGGCGGTCTTCGTCCTCATCTTCACCGCCGGGTTTATCATCGGACTTAAACTGCACATGGCGTGGCTGGTCTGGCCCGGGCTGCTTATCGCTATGGTGGCTGGGTTCGTTACCCTGAAGTGGCTCGAACGGCGCGAGTTGGCGCGCAAGCTTGCCGAGGTCGAAGCGAATCCCTGCCCCGACGTTACGCCTCAGTAATCCCCCCGTAGCCCTCCTGTCATCCTGAGTGATCCTCCCGAATAAGCGATGGCCGTTGTAGCAACTGCAACGGCCATCGCTTATTCGGGAGACAGTCAGATGCAAAACCTTCGCGCCCTCCGCCACTCCCGTTCGCTGACATGCTTGGATTTGGCGGCGCTCACTGGTATTCCCGCCCGCCAAATCGCCGAGGTTGAGTTTGGCCTGCGCCAACTTCGCGCCGACGAACACGAGGCGCTGGCCTTCGCCCTCGGCCTCGATCCGCACGAAGTCAGAAGTACGCCCCAACACCTGAGCATCGCGGGCACCCACGAGCAAGCGGCATCCCCTACTCCCGACCAGTTCACGCGCCAGACCTTGCTTGCGGTAGCTCTCGCCGCGACGGTTGCCACGGGTTCGATTAGTGCGGTGGTGGAAGCGTTGCCCCATTTTGCGGTGCCTGCTTGGGGTGCTGTTGCGACGATGCCCACAAGTCCGGCGGGCACTGAACCTATGCCTGCCCCGCTCGTGGCCCCGGCGAAGGCGGCACTTGCCAAGCTTAATGTGAGCGCCGCCCGCGATGAAGCCCCCTTAGCTTCACAAACAACCCTGGCGTTCCTGCGCCTGCAAGCCGCTTTGCCGCACGAAGCCATCGCCCCGCCACTGTTGGTTGCGCCAACCCCGGGCGATGCGGTGGCTCCAGCTCCGCAACCGAACGTCGCGGTCGCACCTACCTTTACATTCACCGAACAAGGGCCACGTGGCTGCCCGGTGCAACCTGTCCAGGGGCGCGTTGTACTCACGCAGGGCTACGGTGTGGGGAGCCACGCGCCTGCTCAGCTTTGGGGTGGGGTTGATTTGGCGGTGGATGGCAATGGTGATGGTGAAGCTGAACCTGCGGCGAGTTGGTACGTGCCCGTGGTCGCCACCCACGATGGTCGCGTTACGGTGACGCTGAACAGTGTCCCGGCGGGCAACCACGTTTGGGTCAATGCGCCTGATGGTGGCTGGCGTACCGGCTATGCGCACTTGGCGCTCGTGACGGTTATTAGCGGGCAGTTTGTGCGGGCGGGCGAGCAAATAGGGCTGATGGGCAGTTCAGGCGAGGCGACTGGCCCGCACCTCGACTATCAGCTTTGGCGGAATGGGCTTAACCTTGACCCGACGGAACTGGTTGGCTGTGGCTAAGGGGTCAAGGGTCGGAGGTCACGATCTGGTGATGGTGGGCATTGAGTATTAACGGGTGCTTTGACAAACCACAGGAACACTTATACAATTTGTGTCGTTATTTACCTTTCTTAACCTTCTACGCCAAGTCGCTCCTCCCTGACTTCCCCTCCATCTGAGCACCCCCGCTCCCTACTCAAGCGTAGGCTCCAATGCGACAGAAGACCCCCGGGTTGAATGAGTGTCTGCCTGACGATGAGCGCTTTCGGAAGCTCCACGACCTTTCACTTGACGGTATCGCCTTGGTAAAAAGTGTGCGTGACGCCTCTGGTGCTATTGTTGATTTCGCCTGCGAATATCTTAACCCAGTGGCCGAACATTTGGTGGGGCGACCACGCGCTGAATTGTACGGCCAGACGTTGACCGCAGTTTTCCCTGGCGTGATTACAAATGGCCTGCTGGCACAGTTGCTTGCCGTCGCCACTGATGGCGAACCCCGGGTCTTTGAACAGCACTATCAGAGCGATGGTCTTGACGCCTGGTATCGCAACATGGTCGTGCGCCTCGACGACGGACTCGCCATTTCCTTTAGCGACATTACGGTGCAGAAACAGTCTGAGGTGGCGGGCAAGGCCCAAGCAGCCCAGATCGAACTGCAAGGGCGCATGCTCGACGCGGTGGGTCAGGCCGTGATTGCTACCGACGAAATTGGGACGATCCTGTACTGGAACCACAGTGCCGAGTTGATCTATGGGTGGGGCAGCGCTGAAGTCCTTGGCCGCAACGTGACTGTGCTGCTGAAGTTGCCTCAGGATCCCGCGATTGATACTGCGATGCGAGCAACTCTGAGTACTGGGCGGAGTTGGAGCGGCGAAATCACAGCCTCCCGTCGTGACGGCACCCGGCTCGAAGTCTTTGTCACCAACTCAGTGTTCCACGACCCGCAGGGCACCCCGCTCGGCGTCATTGGCGTCTCGGCAGATATTACCCAGCGGAAGCGGGCCGTGCTTGAACAGGCCCAACTCCTCGTCCTCAGCACAGCCCTCGCTGAGTCCGTCACATCCACCCAAGTCGCTACGGCGATCTTTACGCATGTTCACACGGCACTAGGAGCCTATACTGGCATGGTCGTTTTGCTGGCCGAGGATGGACAAACCCTGGAGATCCTGGGGACGTTTGGCTATCCCGCTGAACTGACGGGCCATCAGCAGTCTTTGGCCCTCACGCAGCCCGTACCACTAGCCGAGGCGATGCACAGCGGACTGCCGGTGTGGGTGGAAAGCCCCGCCGAGTTTGCCGCACGCTACCCACAACTGTTGGTACTCCAGCCACAACTAGGGGCGGGGGTTGCGTTCCCGTTGGGCCTTCCGCAGCGGATGATCGGGGCGCTGAACATCAGCTTTGCTGCGCCACGGGTCTTCTCTGCCGATGACCGGGTCTATTTGCAAATGATCGCCCAACAGTGTACCCAAGCGCTTGATCGCGCCCGGATCTACGAGGCCGAACGCCGAGCACACCTCGCCGCCGAGGAGGCCGTCCGCATGCGCGACGAGCTTATTGGCTTGATCTCGCATGATCTACGCAACCCGCTGACGGTAATTCTGGGCCAAACGCGCCTGATCGCCAAGCAGACGGAACACTTGGACGATGGGCTAGGGTCAAAGCTCGACGCCCGACTAACCGTGATCCGCAACATGGTCAACCAAATGGACGGGCAGATTGATGATCTGCTCGACGGTGCGCGCCTGCGTGCCGGTCAGACCCTCACGCTCAATCGGCAACCGCTTGATCTGGTGGCCCTTGTGAACGAGAGCGTGCTGATGGTGCGACCGACGAGTACGCGGCACAAGATCGAGTTCGTCGCCCCGCACGCCCCGCTTGTGTGTTTCGGCGACCAACGGCGGCTCGCCCGGATTTTCGCCAATTTGCTGCGGAACGCGATTATCTATAGCCCACGGGGCGGCACGATCACCGTGACGGTCACCGACGAGACTGACGCTACCGGCGCATGGTGTGTGGTGAGCGTGCAGGATACAGGCATCGGCATCCCGCTCACTGATGTGCCCCATGTCTTCGAGCGCTTCTACCGTGGTACCAATGTGACGGGCAAAATCCGTGGGACGGGCCTGGGCTTGGCGAGTGTGCGCCACATCATTGAGCAGCATGACGGGCGAGTCGAGGTGATGAGTGTGGAAGGCCAAGGGAGTACCTTCACGGTGCGCTTGCCTTTAGGCACGGAAACCCACAGCTAAAGTTCCCGGACTTCCGCGCCCAAAGGCGCAGAACCTGTGACCCGAGCCTCGTTCCTTGGCGCAGCGACGACCTCAATCCGCTGCACGGCTCCATCAAGCAAGTGTACGATGCGGTCGGCGTAGCCAGCGACGCCCATATCATGGGTGACGAGCAGCAGCGTCAGCCCCTCGTCACGCACGAGGCGCTGAAGCAGAGCCATAATCTCGCCGCCGGTACGACTGTCGAGATTGCCGGTGGGTTCATCTGCAAGAATGAGGCGGGGGCGATTCGCCAAGGCACGGGCAATCGCCACCCGTTGCTGTTCGCCCCCACTGAGTTCGGCGGGCCGATGGTCGCCCCGGTGTCCTAAACCAACTTGTTCGAGAATCGCGAGGGCTTGGCGTTTGCGTTGGGCGGCGGGTACCCCAGCCAACATCATCGGCAGTGCCACATTCTCCCAGGCGGTCTTAATCGGCAACAAGTTGAAGCTCTGGAAGATAAAGCCGAGGGTGTCGCGGCGATAAACCACCAATTGGCGATCCGTACTGCGCCCCAACTCAAGCCCGCCGACCCAGACTTCGCCGCCGGTAGGGCGCACCAAGCCGCCAATCAGGTGCAGCAGCGTAGATTTGCCGCTGCCACTTGGGCCAACGAGGGCGACAAATGCACCGGGTTGCACCGCAAGCTCTACCCCGCGCAGGGCGTCCACGGCGCTCTTCCCCATGTGGTAACGACGCGCCAGGGCCAGCGTGCGAATAAGGGGTTCCGGTTCGTGCGGTGGGAGTTGGCGTTCTGCAACAGGTTGGTTCGTGCTCATATAGCAATCCTATCCAGGTTGTGAAGAGGAGTCAAGGCTTCAGCCGGCTAAAGCCTTGACTCCTCTTTATGGTTCCAAGAGGCTTGCTCTAAGTATTTCTTTTCCACTACGGCTTCCGCAATTCCGTTGAGGAAATGTCCTCACGAAACTGGGCGGCAGGCAGCGCAGTAAACATGTCGGCGTAACCAGCAGGCAGCGCTAGGTCGGCAAGGGTGGCGAAGCGCCCTGTAGTGAGCCTGCCCGCGACGAGAAGGTGACAGCCGGCTTGGCGCAGGGTCGTCAGCGCAGCGTGCAGCCCCGATTCGCCACCATAGTAGCGCGGGGCGAGCAAGCGCACCGCCGTATCATAGCCGAGGACAAAAGTGCGTCCGGGGTAAAGGGCGGCTTTCTGTACGAAGAGCGGGGCGCATGAAAGGACAAGCGTGTGGCGACCCGCGAACTGGGCGACCCGCCGTTCGATTTCATCGTGGATTAAAAACCCTTTGTCGGCATTGAGCAGCGCCAACTCGAAGGCGACCGGCAAGCCCGTGAGCTTTACCGCCGCTGCCGCCATCCGCTCGTGGCCCCGGTGCAACGGGTTAAAAGCCCCGGCGAGGATGCCCCCGTTCGGCGGAGCGTCGGAACGCATCTCGCCCCCTGGCAGAATAGTCATCGTGGCGATTCGCTCGGCCAACAGATCTGCGAACAATGGGGTGTGCATGCCCAGATTGTAGCAGAGGCTTCAGGACAAGCGCAGGGCAACCACGGAACCTGCAAAAGTTCATGGTACAATCGCCCCTCAGCGCTTCGCCTTCACCCGTTGAAACCGCCCGTTTTGGCCCATGCTGTTGCAGTGAGTAGTCCATAAAGTAAGTCTTCTGGTACAAGTGCTGGCTGCGACAAGCTCAGCCAGCGTCCGTTGGCTGAGCTTGTCGCAGCCAACGCTTTTGCAAGCAAACTTCGTTTACGGACTAGTACACCGTCCGAGTAATTCTGATGGGTTGTCCGAAGGCCGTAGAGGCGGCACGCGAGCCGCCTCTACCCATCAAATTTACTCGGATGATGTAC
>CAIRDL010000238.1 GCA_903877345.1 uncultured Oscillochloris sp.
CATCGTGCCCGCCAGCCCCAAGCCGCCAACAAAGCCGATCAGAATTGCCATCAGCGACAGCACCACACTGATCAGGTTGAACCGATCCGCCAAAATCGCCCGATCCTCCGAACGGCTGTGGATGAGGCGCAACCCGTAGCCATCAGCGGTGAGGCGGCGTTCCAGCGCCTCGACGGTGGCCTGGTGGCTCGCCGGGTCGTGTCCAACCGTAGCGACGCGCAGCGTGTCGGTACGGCCCACGCCGCCATAAACCCGCGTGTAGGCGTCGAGCACAACATAGACCAGCACCGGGCTGGTCGGCGGCATCAGTTCCTCAATGAAGCCGACAATGCGCCATTGCTGCTCATCGTTGCCGATCTTAATCGTGACCGTGTTGCCAACCTGCGCGCCCGGCATTTTATTCTTGAAATTGGTGCTAAGCACAACCGAGCGGTCGTCACTCGGCAGCAACCAACGGCCTTCGGCCATACGGGGCGCAAACATCGTCGTGGTGGCAGGCATTGCGCGGACGTTCATCGCGTCGCCGGTGCTGCCGTCGGCGCGCACCGGGAAGGCCGTATCGCGCAGCAACGCCTCGACGCTGGTGGCGTCGGGTACCGCGAGGGCGGCGGGAGCCACCTGCGCCACGCGGTAGGGGCGACTGAATTGCACTTCGACATCGTAACGTTGCGAGGCGATGCTGTCGTCTAGGGTGGCGAAGAGTGAGGTTCTGAGCGTCATTGAGGAGACGAAAACCGCCCCGCCGAGGGCTAGAGCGGCGAGGGTGCGGGCCAGACGCCCTTTGCGACGGAAGGTGTTGCGTAAGGCCAACCGCATCGGGCGGCTGACGCCGTGCAGGCGCGTGATCAGCCGATCAATCGGCGTTGGCTTCGCCGGCACCTCAGTCTCGCCAGCCAGGGATTCGCGAGCGGGACGACGGGTGACACTGCGAATGGGCACGGCAGCGGCGACGATGGGCACGACCAGCGCTGCCGTTAGTTCAACCAAAACTACTTCCGGCGGCATCTGGAAATTTGCGACATCCACATTGAACTGGCCGGACAGAAAGCTGGTCAGGCCGAGCGCCCCCACAATGCTCAGCGGGATAGCGAGGAGCAGGGCGAGCAGGCCAAACGCGGCGGCAAGGGCGAAATACATCCCGGCGATCTGATTGGTGCGCGCCCCAAGGGCTTTCATCACCCCGATCTGGCGGGTTTGCTGCGTCAGAATAGCGCCAATCGTGTTGATGATCAGGAAGGTGCTGATCAACAGCGCCAACGAACCAATGGTGGTCATAATCGTCAAAATGGTCGGCAGAATAATCTCAACCGGGTGCTGAAGCGGCGTCGGCACATCGGTATTGAACACCTCGCGCCCGCCCCGCGTGATCAGGCGTTCCACCTCAGCCGCCACAGTACGAATATGGGCCTCGTCGGTGCGGTCGCCCTTAACGACCACCGCAAGCTGATTGTAGTCTTGCGGGCCGCCCAGCCATGTGAGCGTGGTGAAGGTGAGGTAGCCGAAAACCTGCCCCGACATCACGGCGGGCGGCAGGCTCAGGTCGTGGGTGAGACCAACGACGGGCAAGGTACGGGCGTCTTGCCCCGTAAGCTGAATCGTGAGTAAGCTGCCCACTTGGGTGCGGGCCTTCGCCAGTGAGGCGCGCTCGATCAGCACGGCATTATCAGGCGCGGGCCAAGCGCCCCGCCAGGGCTTGACAATCCCGACCTCGGTAACGCCGTCATCAGGCAGAACGGAAAGCACGGTGTCTTGCCACGTCTCGGGGCCAGTTTGGAGCCGTGCCGCCACGACGCGCCGCCCTTGAGCCTGGGCGACATTGGGCAGGCCGCGCACCGCATTGACCAAATCATCGTCAAACGGCTCGGTCGTGAAGATCACACTGGCCGGATTGGTCGCCAGAAAGCTCGTGCGGAGTTCACGCTGGAGCACGATGCGTCCAGCCATAATCGTGCCGAAGGCGAAGACACCCACGGCGATAGAAACGACCACCAGGGCCGTGCGCGTCGGGTTAAAGGCCAGATCGCGGATGACTTTCTTCCAACGGGGACGCAGCATGGTCGCTCCTCAGTCACGCAAAATTAAGATTGACTGGTTAATCAATATTATACACTACCCATCAAGAACGCGCCAACCCGTGTATGGTACACTGGCGCAATGCCTGAGCCGCAGCCACGTCACACCGCGCTGAGCCTGACTTTGCTCGTCTTTGTGGTCGCCCTGCTACCGCGAATCGTTGGCCTCGGATGGGGTCTGCCTTACGTTGAACATGCTGACGAACCCGCAGTCGTCGAAGTCGCAATGCGGATGGTGCAACAGGGTGACTGGAACCCCGGCATGTTCCTCTACCCTTCGCTCTACTTCTACCAACTGGCCCTCGTGATCCAGCTACACCTCGCCTGGGGTGTCAACCAAGGTCTCTACACTGCACTCGCCGACGTACCGAGCAAGACCTACCAATTCACGACGGCCCCGACATTCTACATCTGGGCGCGGGCGCTCACGGCGCTGTTGGGGAGCTTAACGGTGCCGTTGCTCTTTCAGGTGGGTCGGCGCATGTTTGGCTGGCCCGTCGGCTTGCTCGCCGCCATTGGGCTGGCTCTTTCGTCCTACCATATCGAACACTCCCACTTTATCACCACGGATGTCCCCACCGGCCTGTGGGTAACGTTAGCGCTGATGGGGATCTGGGGCGTCGCCACGAGCGGGCAGCGACGTGACTATCTTCTCGCTGGGATCGCCACCGGCCTCGCTGCCGGTACCAAATACAACGCCGGAGTCGTGGGACTGACCCTTGGCGTCGCTACCGCACTTTACCTCGCCGACGCCCGCCGGGTCGCCGATAGGCCAGCGTGGCGGCGGCTCGTCGCTCGTCATACGGCGCTGCTGCTCGCCGCCGGCACGCTGGCCCTCCTTGTTTTCCTCGCGACCACACCCTTCGCGGTTCTCGACTTCGCAACCTTCCGCCGGGACATGCAGATCAATCTAGCCCACTACAGCAGCGGCAGCCACGGCAACTTCATTGGCCGTTGGCGGCTCGATGGCTACTTGGCCTTCTTCTGGCAGAAAGGCTTGATGGCCCCGGGTTGTCTGCTGCTGCTTGCGGGCCTACCGCTGCTCATCCGTCGCACGCCGCGCCAGTTCAGCATCCTCAGCACCGCCATCCTCAGTTGTGGCGGGCTTTTGCTCACCCAAGCGGTGAACTTCAACCGCAACACCCTGCCCTTCTTCCCGCCGCTCTTCCTCCTCCTTGCCGCCGCCACGGTTGAACTTGCCGAGTGGATCGGTACCCGGATCGGCGTGCAGGGCGCGCAGATGACAGACCACCGCGCCGTTGCGTTGCCCCAGACTCGGCTTGCCAGACGCGCCGGTGGCCTCGCCCTAATCCTCCTGGCGACCCTGCTGATCGTACCCCAGTTCCTCGACACGGCATGGCTGCTTGCCTACTGGAGCAAGCCCCACACGTTAGTGCAGGCTGCCGCACAGTTGCGCGCCCAACCTCGGGGCATGTTGGCCGCTGTCGAGACCAATGCCGTCCAGTGGGCGGGCGACCCGGCGGTTCAGCCGATGAACTTCATTGGGGCGCACGGGCCGGAGTGGTACCGCGCCCGTGGCTATCGCTACCTGCTGCTCAACAGCGAACACTACGGGCCGGAGGTTCAGACGAACTACGACCGGCTCCGCGACGGTGGCGTGAGCTTGCTTACCATGCCGCCCCGCGATCTGGGGCAGCAGCCGGGGCCTGGCGGTGCCCTGATTGATCTCGGCGAGCAGCTTGAGCGACTCCCCTTCATCCGCACGGCGGCGCACTTCGGCGACGCCATCGCGCTGCTTGGCTACGAGATCCGCCCTGGCGACCTGCGGAGTCGCATCACACCGCTCGAGGGTGCTGCCGAGCGCGTGCTCACGTCCGGCCAACCAGTGCAGATCAACCTCTACTGGCGGGCCATAGCCGTGATGAAGGTGGACTACACCCTCTTCATTCACCTCTACGACCGCACGGGCAACCGCGTGGCCCAGCGTGACTTGCCCCTGCGCTATGCGGACTACCCAACCAGTCGGTGGCAGCCCGGCGAATTGGTTATTGACCGCGCCGACATGCCACTACCGGCCCTTCCCTCAGGCGACTACACCCTACGCCTTGGTCTCTACGACGCCACGACGGGCGTGCCGCTCGCATCCGCAGGCGGCGCGCCCGTCACCCTGACGACGATCAGTGTGCGCTAGAAGCGCCCTCAGTACAGGCGCGCAGGGGTGTGCCAGTTAGGTATAACGTTATTCGCCGTGGGGCTGAAGCCGCCCGGCTTCACAACCTGCGTAGGATTGCTATAGTTCAGCCTAACGCCGTCCGAGCACATAGAGCATCGGCGCAGCTTGGCGGGCGAGCCCCTTGAGTTCAAGCAAGGCCAGCGCGGCGGCGATGGCGGGCGCGGACAAGCCCGCCTCACGGCCCAATTCGTCAATGTGGCGCGGCTCGCTGCTAAGCAGCGCTAGGAGCGCCGCCTCATCCGGTTCAACCGGCAACTCGGCCCGCGCCTCCCGCTGAACGGTGGCAACATTCAGTTCCAGATCGGCCAGCAGATCATCGGCTGAACGGGCTAGCGCCGCACCGTCGCGGATGAGTTGGTTGCACCCGGCACTCTGGCGGAAAAAGATCGGCCCCGGCACGGCGAAAACCTCCCGCCCCTGATCAAGGGCGAAGTTAACGGTGATCAGCGCGCCACTCTGTTCTCCCGCCTCAACCACAAGCGTCGCTCGACTCAGCCCGCTGATGATGCGATTGCGCGGTGGAAAATTGGCCGCTATCGGGGCAGTGCCCAGGGGGTAATCGCTCACCAGTGCGCCCTGGGCGATGATGCGCTCGGCCAAGCCCCGGTTGCGGGCAGGGTAAGGCAGATCCACGCCGCTGCCTAGCACCGCCACTGTGCGCCCTTCGGTAGCGAGCGTTGCTTCGTGGGCGACGGTGTCTATGCCGAGGGCCAGCCCCGAGACAATGGTGACGCCTGCCAGCGCCAAATCGCGGGCCAGCGTGTAGGCCGCCTCGCGCCCGTACGTCGTGGGCGACCGCGTGCCTACCACCGCCACCGCCCAGTCATCGGCAGGGCCAAGGGTCCCCCGCACATAAAGCAGCGGGGGCGCACCAGGAATCGCCCGGAGCAACGGCGGGTAGGCTGCGTCGTCAAGGCTCAACAGCGTGACGCCAAGCCGCGCCGCCCGTTCCAGTTCGGCATCAAGATTCACCCGTGCGCGGGTGGTGAGGAAGGCGGCACTCGTCTTGCTGTCAAGGCCCGCCTGTGCCAAGGCGAAGGCATCGGCGTGCCAAGCAGCCTCAAGCGAACCGCAAGTCTCGATCAGACGGATCAGGCGGGCTGGGCCGATACCGGGCACGAGGTTGAAGCCGAGGTAGTAGCGCGTGTGTGGCGGGTGCATGGCGATCCATTCGCTAACGGGCGGCGCAGAGCATGTACCGCCTCTGGGAGCGCAAAGGGTACGCCGCGCTGACCGTTGCGGCAGGGCTACTTAGGCCAACCCGCCGATGAGACGCATAAGCGTTTCGTGGTAGGATAAGGCCATGTCGAAGCTCGCCCTCTGGCGTGTGCCGCACACCACCGGCAACGGGCCGGGGCGAATAGCCCATTTGGCCCGTCGTTATGCTGCGGCCCTCGTGCTTCTGCTCTGCGCCCTAGCGCTGCTCGAGTGGGCGTTACCGGCCCTGGGCGTCCCCTCCTACTTGTTGCCCCGACCCTCACGGGTGCTTGCCCGCCTGCTCGATATCCACAGCGACTTGGCGGGCCACGCGGTTGCCACCGCCGCCGCCGCTACACTCGGCCTCGGCGTAGGTGCAGCGGTGGGTCTGGCCTTCGCCATTGCCTTTGTGCAACTCAGACCCCTTGAGGATGCGCTGTACCCCTGGGTGCTGCTCTCGCAATCTATTCCGGTGGCTGCCTTGGCTCCGCTGCTCACCATCTGGCTTGGCGACGGTCTCGCCCCTCGTGCGGCCCTCGCCGCCCTCTTCGCCTTCTTCCCCGTCCTCGTCAGTGCTACCGGCGGTCTCCGCGCCGTGGCCCCCGAAGAACTGGCTCTGATGCGAGCTTGGGGCGCACACCCGTGGGCCGTCTTGCGCCACCTGCGGCTGCCCACAGCCCTGCCCGCTATCTTTAGTGGCCTTAAAGTCGCGGCGGCGCTCGCGGTCGTCGGTACCATCGTGAGCGAACTGGCCGGGAGCGGGCGCGGCCTCGGTTTCGTGATCAGCGTTGCCACCTACCATTTGGCAACCGACCGCGTCTTCGCCGCCGTCGTTCTCGCCACTGCCATTAGTCTCGGTCTCCACATGGCCCTTGCCGCCCTCGAACGGGCCATCGTCTTTTGGCAACGCGCCTGAGGGTACGGGGTAGGCAATACCATGCGAACTCTGCCAATCTTGCTTGTGGTCGCCCTCCTCATTGTCGGTTGTGCCCAACCCGCGCCGCGTGCCGATGGCCCCGAACTATCTGCTGTGAGCATGCGCCTCCAGTGGTTTCCCCAGTGGCAATTCGCGGGCTATCTCATCGCTAAAATCAAGGGTTACTACACCCAGGCGGGTCTTGCCGTGACGATGAACCCCGGTGGCCCCGACCTCGTCGCTTTGCCCTTGGTAAGCACCGGGGCGGACACCTTCGGTAGCACCGGAGCCGATACGGTGCTTATCGCCCGTGACCAAGGCATTGAGGTCGTCGCCCTGGCAACGTGGTTCCAGGCCAGCCCCGTCGCTTTTATGGTTCACGCCGATGCGGGCATCACACGGCCACAGGATTTCCCCGGTCATCGCATCGGCATGTTCTACGGCGATAATGTTGAGACCGAGTACCGTGCGTTGCTCGCTGCCACCGGGGTTGACCGAGCCAGCCTCACTGAAATACCCGGCGACACGAGTCTCGCGCCCTTCTTGGCCCGCCGTGTGGACATTTGGCCCGTTTACGCTACCGACCAACCCAATCTGGCCCGCCGCGAAGGAGCCACGGTCAACCTGATTGTCGCCCGCGACTACGGGGTGCAGTTGCTCGGCGATGTGCTGTTCACCACCGCCGCCTTTGCGCGTGAACATCCCGCCACGGTGAAGGCGTTTGTCGAGGCGACGTTGCGCGGGTGGGAAGACGCGGTCGCTCACCCGGATGAGGCAGTAGATCTGATTCTTAGCTATAACCCCGAGTTGAGCCGCGAGCAACTGACCTTCGAGGCCACCGAGACGATCAAGCTCTTACGCTTTGGCCCTGGTGCGCGCTGCCTCGGTTTCAGCGACCCGCAGGTTTGGGCGGCTGAAGCCACGCTGTTGCACCAGCTCGCCATTCTCACTCAGCCCGCCGAGCCTACGCAGGCCGTCCAGGGTCAGTATATTACCGAGGCGTATACGACCCGTGGGGTACAGTGTCCGTAGATCCCAATTGGATGAATAGAGCGTTTTTGCTGTGGCCTTAACTAGCGGGGTAAATGTTGCGCTGTAACGTACACGGGGTACAATAGTACCTCTGAGGAACTGGCGCTTTTTCCGCTGCGCTCAGTATCAATGTACCGGAGGAACCGTATGCACTCGTTCCACCCCCTTTGCCAACAGCGCCCCTACCATGTCTGGTCGGCACGCCTACGCTTTGCGGTCGTGCTGATGCTTTTCAGCCTGTTTATTGCCCCTGTGCCTGCCTCTGCGACGGGGAATATCCGCTATGTCATTAGTTCAGGCGGACAGACGAACGGTAACTGCGGGAACTGGGGAAATGCCTGTGAATTGAATTACGCTTTTGGTCAGGCAAGTAGTGGTGATGTCCTGTGGATCGCCACCGGCACCTATACGCCCACGGCGCGGACCGATTCAGCCGACCCACGCAGCGCCACCTTTATCCTCACGGACAGCGTCGCCATCTACGGCGGCTTCGCAGGCAGCGAAACTGCGTTGAGTCAGCGGAATTGGGGCACCAACGTCGTCACGCTTAGCGGCGACCTTGGCGCATCAGGCGATAAGAATGACAACAGTTACCACGTTGTCATTGGCGCAAACAATGCCACTCTTGACGGCGTGACGATTAGCGACGGTAACGCCAATGGCTCAGGAAGCAACAGCAACGGTGGTGGGATGCTGAATATCGGCAGCAGCCCAGTCTTGAGCAACGTCACATTCAGCGGCAATCAGGCCAATACCAACGGCGGCGGAATGGCGAACGGGAACAGTAGCAATCCGTCGCTCACCAACGTCACATTCAGCGGTAATCAGGCCGAATCCGGTGGCGGGATGGCGAACAACGGCAGCAGTAGCCCGGTGCTGAACAACGTCACCTTCCGTGACAACAGTGCTGCCTTTAGCGGCGGCGGCATGTGGAACGTGAGCAATAGCAATCCGACGCTCACCAATGTCACCTTTAGTGGCAATCAAACCACGGGCCACAACACCCCATATGACAACGGTGGCGGTGGGATGTATAACTGGCTCAGTCGTTCGATGCTGACCAATGTTGTCTTCAGCGGCAACAGCGCCAACAAGGGCGGTGGCTTATTTAATATTGAAAGCAGCCCGACCCTCACCAATGTTACCTTCAGCGGCAACCGCGCCACTGGCGACAACAACAGCACTGAAAGTAAAGGCGGCGGAATCTACAACACGTATAACAGCCACCCGTCGATCCGGAATAGCATCATCTGGGGTAACACTGCCAGTACCGGCACCGTCATGTATAACAACCCCTCCTCCCAGTTCAGTTCTAGCCCTGACATCAGCACGAGTTTGGTGGAAGGTTCGTTCAACGGCGGCAGCTGGGATAGTACGCTTGGCAGCAACGGCGGTGGTAATCGCGCCACCGATCCGCTTTTCGTCAACGTTATCGCCGCAACGAGTGCGCCCACCACCACTGGCAACTATCGCCTCCAAGCAGCTTCGCCCGCCATCAACGTTGGTGCAAACGCGGTGATCACCACTACCACTGATGTGGCAGGCCATCTGCGTGTTGTTGGCGGTACCGTGGATCTGGGTGCCTATGAGGTGCCATTTCCCTCGGTACTGAGCCTGACGCGGGCCGGAAGTAGCCCGACCAACGCCGCCACCGTTAGCTTCACCGTCACCTTCAATATGCCCGTCACCGGCGTGGATAGCAGTGATTTCACCCTGACGAAGACTGATGGGCAGAGCGGTGCGACCTTTGGTGCGTTCAGCAACGGTCTCGCCACGACGTGGCTGGTCGCGGTGACGACGGTGGATAATGTCACCGGCACCATCAAGCTTGATGTGGTGGATAACGACAGCATCGTCACGGGTGATACACCGCCGGTGCCTCTCGGCGGTATTGGGATTGGCAATGGTGCCTTCACCAGTAGCGATGAAATGTACATCGTGGATCGCATTGCCCCGACGGTTGTTTTCAGCACCACCGTCGCCGAACCGACCAACGCCAGTACGATCCCCGTCACAGTGACGTTCAGCCGGGAGGTGACGGGTTTTGACCAGACCGACCTCGCTGTGACGAACGCGGCGCTCAGCGCCTTCACGCCGGTGAGCGGAACCGTCCACACCTTCATTTTGACCCCGCAGGCCGATGGCCTTGTGACGGTGAATCTTGCTGCCAATAAAGTGCAGGATGTGGTGGTGGGCAACGGTAATCGAGCGGCCCCGCAACTCAGCCGCACCTACGACCACACCGCGCCCACGGCGGTGCTTAGTACGCCTTTCGTCAACTTTACCAACAGCAGCCCCATCCCCGTCACGGTGACGTTTAGCGAAGTGGTGACAGGCTTTGATGTGAGCGATCTCGCGGCGGGGAACGCCACGATCAACGAATTTAATGGCAACGGAAGTAGCTACACGTTTAACCTAACGCCGTTGGTCGAAGGCGTGGTCACAGCTACCCTCGCCGCTGAGGGTGCCGTTGATGCCGCAAATAATCTCAATCTCGCCGCTACAATTAGTCGTGTTTACGACCACACTCCGCCGACCGTGACGCTGCTGAACCCGCCGGTGATTACGCTTGCTAATGTGACGAACTATCCCGTCGGTGGGACTTGCACCACTGGCGATGGCGACGTGACCGTGCAAGTGGGCGGCGTGCAAGGCACCGCAACCTGCGCTACCGGCAGTTTCGCCATGACCCTGAACGTGAGTGCGCTGAGTGACGGCGACCCCATTGCGGTGAGCGCCCGCCAGACTGACGCGGCGAGCAATCTGGGCAGCGCCAACGCGACCACGCGCAAGGATGCCACCGCGCCCACGGCGGTCTTCAGTTCATCGCTTGCTGAGCGGACGAACGCCAGTACGATCCCCGTTACGGTGACGTTCAGCGAAGCGGTGACGGATTTCACCCAAAGCGACCTCAGCGTGACGAACGCGACGGTCGCCACCTTCACATTGGTGAGCACAACGGTCGCCACCTTCACCCTGATTCCGCAGGACAATGGCCTAGTGACGGTAGATCTGCCTGTCGGCGCTACGGTTGATGCGGTGGGCAACGGCAACAGCGCCGCGCCACAGTTCCGCCGTACCTACGACACCACCGCACCCACGGTCATCCTCAGTTCAAGCGTTAGCGACCCAACCAACGCCAACCCGCTTACCGTCACGATCACCTTCGACGAGCTTGTGACGGGCTTTGAGGCGACCGACCTTACGCTGGGGAATGTGACGCTGAGCAGCTTCACCGGCAGTGGCAGCACCTACACAGTCACGCTAACGCCCCAAAACCAGGGACTTGTGACTGTGGATGTGGCCGCCAATGTGGTCTTGGATGGCGTGGGGCTGCCCAACACAGCGGCCAGCCAATTCCGCCGCACCTACGACAGCGTAGCGCCCGCCCTGACGCTGACGACCCCGCCGGTGATCGCGCTCGCCAATGTGACGAGCTACCCCGTCGGCGGGCGTTGCACCACGGGCGATGGCACCGTGACGGTGCAAGTGGGCAGCGTGCAAGCCACCACCGCCTGCACCACCGGCAGTTTCGCCACGACTCTGACGGTGAGTGCGCTGAGTGACGGCAGCTCCATCGCGGTGAGCGCCCGCCAGACTGATGCGGCGGGGAATCTTGGCAGCGCCAGCGCGACCACGCGCAAGGACACCACCGCGCCAACCGTGGCCTTCAGTTCGCCGGTCGCCGAACCGACGCGGGTCAGTAGCATCCCCGTTACGGTGACGTTTAGCGAAGCGGTGACGGGCTTTGACGTGCAGCGCCTCGTGGTGACCAATGCAACGGTCAGCGCCTTTACGCTCGTGAGCGAACCCGTCTACACCTTCATCCTGACCCCCGTGAGCAACGGCGTGGTGACGGTGGCGCTTGCGGATGGCGCGGTGCTTGATGCGGCGGGCAACGGTAACACCGCAGCACCGCAGTTCCGCCGCACCTACGCCCCGCGAACCCAAGTCTACCTGCCGCTGCTCAGAAGGTAGGGGCCGAGCTAATTAGTCCGTCAACGCTGGCTTCGACAGGCTCAGCCAACGGGCGCTGGCTGAGCTTGTCGAAGCCAACATGCATACCCGAGGACTTCGTTGTCAGATTACTTATACAACCGCTCCAACTCGTCGAGCAGCGTGCCGAAGGTGGTGAGCGCCGCCTGTACCGGGGCGGGCGTCGTCATATCTACCCCGGCGTCGCGCAACAGATCAATGGAAGAACGCGACGAGCCGCCGGACAGAAAGCGGAGGTAGCGCTCGACCGCAGGCTGCCCTTCGTGCATGATCTGCTGACTCAGGGCCAGGGCCGCTGAGAGGCCGGTCGCGTACTGGTAGACGTAGAAGTTGTAGTAAAAGTGGGGAATCCGCGCCCACTCCAGCGCAATTTCGTCGTCCAGGATCAGTGCGGGGCCGTGGTAGCGCACCACCAAATCGCGGTAGCGTTCACTCAGCGCCTCCGCCGTTAGTGGCTCGCCCGCCTCAGCCATTTGGTGGATCGTCAGTTCAAAACTGGCAAACATCGTCTGGCGAAAAATCGTGCGCCGAATGTCCTCAAGTTGCTGCACAAGCAACACCCGCCGCAGCGCCTCATCGGCACGCTGCTTGAGCAGATAGTCG
The DNA here is from genome assembly GCA_903877345.1 of uncultured Oscillochloris sp. Classification (GTDB taxonomy): domain Bacteria; phylum Chloroflexota; class Chloroflexia; order Chloroflexales; family Chloroflexaceae; genus CAIWXH01. The sequence goes on from CAIRDL010000238.1 coordinate 12,011, forward strand.
GTCAGCAGTGCCTCATTCAAGGTCGAGGCGACTTCAGCAACAAACATCGTGTAATTGCTGTAGACGAAGGGCTGGGTTTTGCGCGTAAAAAACGAGTGCAGCGAGTGACCCAACTCGTGGGCCAAGGTGAAAGCGTCGTAGAGGCGGTCTTGGTAATTCAGCAGGACGAAGGGCGGCGTGCCGAACGTGCCGCCACTGTAGGCTCCGCTGCGCTTCCCGACATTCTCATACACATCAATCCAACGCTTGTCGAAAGCTTGCTGCAGCACCGCCCCGTACGCTTCGCCCAACGGCGCAAAAGCAGCTTGGAGCAGCGTGCGGGCCTCGGGAAAAGGCACCTTCAGCTCAACTTCGGGCACTGGCTGCGTGTAGAGGTCGTAGACATGCAGTTCGTCCAACCCCATCAGGCGTTTGCGCGTCGCCATGTAGCGGTGCATAAGGTTCAGGTTGGCCTCGACCGTCGTGATGAGCTGGTGGTAGACCGTGGTGGGCAGTTCGTTTGGGTCGAGGGCCGCCTCGAGCGCGGAGCTGTAATGGCGCACGCGGGCGTTGAGGACGTGGGTGCGAACAGCGGCGCCCAAGGCCGTACCAAGCGTGTTGCGAAAGGGTGAAAAGGCGCTGTAGTAGCCCTTAAAAGCATCGTGGCGCACCCGCCGGTCGGGACTCTCGATAAAGCGTCCGTAGCGAGCGTGGGAAAGTTGCACCGTCGCGCCGTGCTCATCGGTAATAGTGGGGAAACTCAGATCGGAGTCCGTCAGCATCTCGAACAGTTCATAAGGGGCGCGGGTCACATCGCCAAAAGCGGCCAACAGGCTCTCGACTTCCGCCGAGCGAATGTGGGCGCGTTGGTGGTTGATCTTCGCTAATTCATACGCATACAGCGCCAGACCCGGCTCGCTCTTGCTCCATTCCTCCAAGGTAGCTGCGGGCAGGCTCAAGATTTCGGGTTCGATAAAAGCCAACTGGGCGGCAACGCGGGCCGCAAACGAGCCGGCGCGCTCTTGCAGGGCTTGTCCAACAGGGTCAGTCGCATCACTATCTTTGCGGTGGTTAGCGTAGACGTAGAGCACATAGAGGCGCTGGCCCACCTCGTCACGCAGCCGCAGCGCCGCGAGTAAATGGGCAGCGCTCTGGCTCAGGGTGCCCTGGAGCGTCGCAACCGTCTGGGCTTGCGTTTCGACTGCCGCCAATTCCTGTTCCCAAGTGGGCAAATCAGGGAACATCAAGCCCAGGTTCCATGTCCACTCGACCGGCACCTCGCTGCGAGATGGTACTTTTTGGGGTTCAAGCGTCATACGATTCGTTACTCCATTCAAGCGTATCGCGCCAGCGCATTATACGCATGCTGCCGCCTCTTGCGCCACGACCCAAATGCTCCGGCGGCGTAGCGACGCAAGATCTTGCGTCGCTACACCTGCAAGGGGGTGCGTCCCGCCCTCACGCCCAGATTCGGGAAACCTGAAACCTGGCATCTGAACCCTTGTCTTAGGCTAAATGTTCGCAAAATGCACCATAAAAAGGGGCTTGACCCTATCCGATCTCAGGTTACAATACCCTATAGCGGCTTAGTCCGTCGTTAAGGATACGCGAGCAGTGGTAGGGAGTTTCATGAGTGACCAATACGAGTACCCAAGCCCGAAGCAACGCCGCCGCCTCCGCGAGGAGTGGGACGCCCAACGCATTCGTGCGCTGCGGGAGCATATGGGCATGACGCAACAACAGATGGCCGACGAGCTTGAGGTGCGCCAACAGACGATCAGTGAGTGGGAAACGGGGGTTCATAAGCCGCACCGCTCGACGCAAAAAACGCTGTCGCTGGTGGCCGAGCGCGCTGGCTTTGTCTATACGGTCAATGCGCCTCCCGAAGCCCCACCTGCCACTACGGAAACCGCCAGCTAGGGTTGACATTTACACTTAATCGTGTTAGTATAAGCGTGGAAGCCACCTGAAACAGGCGGTTCCCAGAGGGCACGACCGTGGTCGTGCTCTCTTCTCGCCAAATCTATCCTTTTACGTGTGGAGATCTTCATGACTACGCGGATCACCCTCGCGTGTGCAGAGTTGCGCCACTTGTACCTTGAGGCGCACTTGAGTATGGCGGGCATCGCGGCTATCTTGGGCTGTAGTGCGGCAACCGTCGCCAATCGGTTGCGCGCCTGCGGGATTCCCACGCGGTCGGGGCGCTTCCAGTCCCGTCTGGTGCCTTACCCAAGCCTCGTCCACCTCTACTGTGAGGAAGGCTTGCCGTTGGCTGTCATCGCCGCCCATTTCGGGGTCAGCGTTGGCACCATCCACAACTGGCGGCGGGCCTACGGCATTCCAGCGCGGGGACACCGCCAACGGCGCTTCTCAGCGTGACCGTTGAGA
>CAIRDL010000239.1 GCA_903877345.1 uncultured Oscillochloris sp.
CCCAACCCCCTCTCCCGCAAGCGGGAGAGGGGGGGCAGAACGCATACTGTTGCGGAATCTCCCCTCTCCCCTTGGGGAGAGGGGCAGGGGGTGAGGGCCGAAAAGCGACTTTGCAACCGCCATGCGTAGCCCTGCCCTAAAGTTGACGCCCCCCTTACCAAAGGCTACAATGGCTAGACTTGAGCGTGGGCAACCTCTTCACCTATTTGGCATACGCTCGACCTACAATCTGATCTAAGATCTCTACGCTCTAACGAAATGAGCACCACACTATGTTCGAGAGTCTTTCCGACCGCCTCCAGGCGGTTTTCCAAAAACTCGGCAGCAAGGGCCGCCTTGATGAAGCCGATGTCCGCGAGGCGATGAAGTCCGTTCGGCTCGCGCTCCTTGAAGCTGATGTCAATTTTAAAGTCGTCAAAGATTTCGTCGCGAAAGTTACCGAACAGGCGATTGGCGAAGATGTCACCAAGAGTCTGACCCCGCATCAGCAGGTGGTTAAGATTGTTCATCAAGAGCTAATCAACCTTCTCGGTATTGACAATGCGCCGCTTCAGGAGGCGCGCCCTGGCCCGACGGTCATTATGCTGGTTGGCCTCCAAGGCACCGGTAAGACGACCCTCGCCGCCAAGTTGGCCCTGCACCTGCGCAAGAAAGGCCGCCGGGTCATGCTTGCTGCCTGCGACGTTTACCGCCCAGCGGCCATCAATCAGCTCCAGACGCTCGGCAAACAGTTGAACGTGCCGGTTTACAGCGAAGGTACGACCGCGAAGCCGCCCGACATCGCCGCCAATGCCCTTGAACAGGCCAAAAAAGATCTGGTCAATGTCCTGATCATTGACACCGCCGGACGGCTCCAAATTGACGACCTGCTGATGCAAGAACTTGAGGAGATCGAAGCCCGCGTTCACCCCATCGAGCGCCTGCTTGTGGTTGACGCGATGACCGGCCAGGAAGCGGTACGCGTCGCCGACACGTTCAACCAGCGCGTCCACATCACCGGCCTAGTGATGTCGAAGATGGATGGCGATGCCCGGGGCGGCGCGGCGCTTTCGGTGCGCGCCGTCACCGGCGTCCCCATCAAGTTTCTCTCCACTGGCGAGAAGGTTGACACCAACACGCTCGAAGCCTTCTACCCTGATCGGCTGGCCTCACGCATCCTCGGCATGGGCGACATGCTCTCGCTTATCGAAAAGGCCGAGCAGGTCTACGATGCCGAACAAGCCAAGGCGATGGAAAAGAAGCTGCGGAAGGGGAAATTCGACTTCGAGGATTTTCTCAATGCGATGCGGCAAATGCGGAAACTTGGCCCGCTCCAGCAAATCTTGGGCATGATCCCCGGCATGAGCCAACTAGCCCGCAACGAGGAACTGGTGGACGAGCGCCAACTCAAGCGGATTGAGGCGATGATCTGCGCGATGACGCCTCTCGAACGGCGCAACCCCGACATTATCAAGCATAGCCGTCGGGGCCGCATCGCACGCGGCAGTGGCACCGCCGAGGCAGAGGTTTCCGCGCTGATTAAGCAGTTCCAAGAGATGCAGCGCATGCTGAAGAAACTCACCGGCGGCCAAGGTGGCGGTAAGGGTCGCCGTGGCGGACGTGGCGGTCACGGTGGTTCCGGTGGCCTTGATCCCCGTGACATCATGCGGATGCTGAAGTAGCCCCGCGCTTCCCTCAAGGCATGGTTCAGCAGCGGCGGTTTCAGTTCGTACCTCTGATGTTCACGGGCGTTCAGGTCTTCCAACTGCCGGAGAACGATCCGTTAGTCGTGGCAATAGCGCTCGATTTTTTGCCATTCCGCATACGGTTCGCCGTCAGCACGCCAAACCTGCGCCGTGAGCGCTTTGAGGTCGGCATCAACCGTTGCTTGGCGTGCGCGCATGATCTGTTGGAGGGGAAACGGGGCACCCCTGTCGCAACGCTTATGTTTTAAGGGAAGCGGAAAAATTAAAACGTCTCGTCACCGCTTGATCCGTGCTGCGTGATCCGTGACGAGGCCGTGCCGTGACCGATCACGCAGCACGGGTCACGACGGAACAATTGAAAAGATCCGCTTCCCTTATCATCAATCAGATATGCAAGCAATCACCGATGAACTAACACCTTTTGTAAGTAAGCAAGACCTTACGGCTATTCAGGCTATTCTTAGCGACCTTGAGCAGCGTATTGCTCGTTTTCAGCGAACGCAAGAGTCAGGGTAGGTGGGATATGGCGACCTTCTTGGAACCGTGAAACGGAGTCAAGGCTTTTGTCGTAGGCGATGGATGAACGTGAGCCTCTTTCTCCAAGGCATGCTGTTCGGTCTAGCGATTGCCGCCCCGGTGGGGCCGATTGGGGTGTTGTGCATCAGGCGCACCCTGGCCGACGGTCAACTGACCGGCTTCGTCGCGGGCCTCGGCGCGGCAACGGCAGATTTGTGCTACGGGTCAGTCGCCGTACTCGGCATGACGGCCCTGAACAACTTGTTGCTTGGGGTGAGTTTCTGGACGCGCTTCGTGGGTGGGCTGCTGCTCTGCTATTTGGGCGTGCAGACGCTGCGCGAGGTGCCGGCTGAACGCCCCGCAGCGGTGACAGCGCGTGGTCTGCTCGGCGCTTACGCCGCGACGTTGCTGCTGACGATCACCAACCCGGCGACGATCATCGCGTTTGCGGCAATCTTCGCCGGGCTGGGGGTAGCTAACGCGGCGCACGGCTCTGCTGAGGGGCTACTGCTGGTGGCCGGGGTTTTCAGCGGTTCGGCGCTGTGGTGGTTCATCCTGAGCAGTGCCACCGGCTTGCTCCGCACACGGGTGACGCCACAAGCGCTGCGTTGGGTGAACCTTGGCGCCGGGGTGATTATCGGCGGGTTTGGCGTGGTGGCCCTGGGGTCGTTGCTGTTTAGGTAACTACCCCACGCGGGGCCAACCCTCGACGAAAGACCTCGACCACCGTATCGGCGAGATGCGTGGGGTCAGGGTCGCCCGTAATGCTGAGGCGGCCAATGCTCGGCGAAATGTTCAGGGCGAAAAAGATCCGCACGGCGCTGGCGACATCAATGGC
>CAIRDL010000240.1 GCA_903877345.1 uncultured Oscillochloris sp.
AGGCTTGCGGCGGGGCGAAGTGGCGGGACTGCGCTGGCAGGACATAGACCTAGAGCTCGGGACGCTCACGATTTGCGGTTCCGCCACCTACACCCGCGAAACGGGAGTAATCTATGGTGGAACGAAAACGCCCGAGAGTCAGCGCACCATCCAGCTTCCGGAGCAGCTACTCACAGCGATTCGAGCGCACCAGGCGCGGCAAACCGACGAACGGGCAGCGATGCGCTGGGGGGCGACCATCTACGTGTTTACCGCCGTCACCAGCGGCTCGCTGATCAATCCGCTTGTCATCTACATTGCCTTCCGCACGATTGCCGCTACAGCAGGGCTGGTTGGGTTCACGCCGCACGATTTGCGGCATAGCGCGGCGACATTCCTTTTAGCCGAAGGGACAAAGATTCAGCGGGTGCAAGCCATTTTGGGGCACGCCTCGGCGACGACGACGATGAACGTCTACGCGCACTTGCTGACAGGCGATGATAGCGATGCCCTCGAGCGGCTCCAGAAACGACTTGCAGACGAAGAACCGTGCTAGTTACCGTGTGAGTCTCCTGCAACACTATGCGACACACAGTATTGTTATCAGGACTAACACGGACTAGGTAGCGTGCTTTAAGGCGTTAGAACAGGGTAATCGTAGGAAGTGCAACACGCGACAATTCAACGACTGGTTAAATTTGCCCGCAGCGTCGGCAAAGATGCGTAGGCCAGCGGTCTGCTCCGCAAGCAGACGCGCATCCTCGGTGCTGTCGCCATGACCAACGCCGAGCAGTACCAAGAGGCCGATGCCCGTGCGCCCCACGATTTCCCCCGCGACCTCAACCGACGCCTCGCTTACCCGCTGAATGACTGCGCGCATAACTCTTCCCTACGACGAACTAGCGGCTGGCTCAGGGCTTGGCGCAAGGGTCGCAAAGACCAACCGCCCCGTCTGGGTTTGGTGCAAGCGCGTGACAATCACCTCGGCGGTCTGGCCGATGAGGTGCCGGGCCTCCTCGACAATGACCGGCGTGCCGTCATCGAGGTAGCCGACGCCCTGTTGGCGAGCGTTGCCCTCGTTGCGGATCATCAGCCTGAGGCGCTGCTCTTGGATCACCAAGGGACGCACCGCCTCACTCAGAATATTGAGGCTCAGCACGGTGACGCCCTGGAGCGCGGCGACTTTGTTCAGGTTGAAGTCGTTGGTGATGATTGGACAGTCGTACTGACGAGCCAATGCGACGAGCTTGTCATCAACTTTGCTCACGCCAGAGACCTCGACGTTGACCACTTCAACCGGCAGCGGCGACTGGCGCTGCATCTCGTTCAGCAATTCGAGGCCACGCCGCCCCTTGCCACGGCGGAGTTCGTCGGCGGAGTCGGCCAGTTGCTGGAGTTCAGCAAGCACAAAGGCCGGCACAATGAGATTCCCTTCGAGAAAACCCGTGCGGGCGACAGCGGCGATCCGCCCGTCAATAATGGTGCTGGTATCGAGCAGCAGCCGCCTCGGCGGTGGAGGCGCTGCTTCAGGCACCGGCAACGTTTGCGTCGGCAGCGGGCGCCGCCACGACTTGAGCAGATCACCTAAATCGTGGCGGCGCGTGGCAAAGATTGTGCCGCCGATATAAGCGAAAAGGCCAGCCACCCCAAGGGGCAAGAACTGGCTGAGGGGCGCGGGCAGGCTTGCCAGCGGCACGGCCATGAGGACCGCGAAGACGAGGCCGAGCATCGCCCCGGTTCCGATGACCAGCAGTTCAGGCAGGGGAATGCTGCGCGAGCGGCGCAGCAACTCGGCAACGGGATCAATCGTCAGTCGTGGCGTGCTTAGGAGGCCGAGGCCGGCACCGGCCAGCGTGAGCAACTGGGTCGCAAACTGTTGGATCTCGTCGGGGCGCTGGTTCGAGAGATAACTCCCGATCGACCAACCCAGATAGGCCAGGGCCAGCATCCCGACGATCCGTGCCACGAAATTGAGACTGATCTTCATAGGGTTCCGCCCACTGGCCCACAGGTACACGGGGCGTCTATGGCTTGCGGGCCAGCAGATCCACCACCTCAGCCAGCGAACGAGCCAGGATGTGGCTCAGGCCGTTCAGGGCACCAACTTGCGCCGTCGCAGGCACCACCGCACGCGTGAAGCCAAGCTTCGCCGCCTCGGTGAGCCGCCGGTCGAGTTGGCTGACACTGCGCAGTTCGCCCGAAAGCCCCACTTCGCCAATCAGCACCAGGTCGTTCTCGATGCGCTGGTTGCGATACGACGAGGCAATCGCCAAGGCCACCGCCAAGTCAGCAGCCGGCTCGCCAATCCGCAGCCCGCCCACAATGTTCACATACACATCTTGATTGAAAAGCGGCAGACCCACCCGTTTGGTGAGCACTGCGGTGAGCATCAGCAGGCGGTTGAGGTCGAAGCCGTTGGTTGTGCGGCGCGGTTGGGCATTGCCTGTGGTTGAGGTGAGCGCCTGGACTTCAACCAAAAGCGGGCGCGTACCCTCCAACATCACCGCGACGGTCGAGCCAGGGCTGCCCATACTTCGCTCAGCCAAAAAGACCTGCGAAGGATTGGGCACCTCGCGCAGCCCATCGCCTGCCATCTCAAAGACGCCAACCTCATTGGTCGAGCCGAAGCGGTTTTTCACACCACGGAGCAGCCGGTACTGGTGGAAGCGGTCGCCTTCGAGGTAGAGCACCACATCAACGATATGTTCGAGTACGCGGGGGCCAGCGATGGCCCCTTCTTTGGTGACGTGACCGACGAGGAAAATGGGGATGCCAAGCTCCTTGGCGAGTTGCATCAGGCGCAAGGCACCCTCGCGCACCTGAGCGACACTGCCGGCGGCGCTGCTCAAATCCTCGAGATAGACGGTCTGGATCGAGTCGATAATCACCATGCCGGGGCGCAGTTCGCGGATCTGCTGCAGGATGATGTCGAGGGAAGTTTCGGAGTAAACGTAGAGGTCGTCGGCGGTCATGCCAAGCCGTTCGGCCCGCAGCTTAATCTGTTGGGCCGATTCCTCGGCACTGACATAGAGGGCGGCACCAACGTTGGCCGCGAAATGGGCGGCAACTTGGCCGAGGAGGGTTGAATTATGGACAATCAAATCGTTGGCTACGAAATTGGCTGGATCGGGCACTGTCAAATCATAGACGCGCTCTTCGCCTGCTGGCTCCACAGCGACGACTTCATCCCAATAAACAGAGCCATAAGCGAGGGTCTGCAAGTATGCGCTTGGATACGCATCCGCTAGTGCAGCGACTGTGTTTCGACAAAGCGGGCGATTATACCGACGGTTGCGAATGGTAACACCAGTTTTTGCCGAAATCAGCTTGAATGAAGGGCCGGCAACCTCACGTACATGGTGCCAGAATGACAAACCGGTTGGCACCGTGTCAAAATGGGTCGAGGCAAGAACCGGCTCCGGCATCATTGCGATCCGGGCTTTGGCTTCCTCTCGCCCCATGATGCCAATGTGATTCAAGAACCGCCGCACTGCCGCGATACCCAGAAGTTGAACCTCATACGCAATGTAGGGTTGGTCATTCACCCGCGTATGTTTTGTACACAGCTTAGCAACAAGGCCAAAGCGTAGGAGCAGGTGTTGCACATCTTCAGCGAGTCTACGGCTGATCGAACTATAGGAAACACCCGCTTTGCCATCATTGTTAACATACACCGACCCATCACACGTGAAGAGGGTGCGGAGAAACACGGCCAAATGGGGAAGCTGCAACTCAAATACAACGTTAGGGACAACCTTCGACCTAGCTCGGCTATAGCGCAGACCAAGAGAGGCAATGAGACGAGAGCCAGGACTTGTCATTTCAGCCAGACCGCATGAGGTATTTGCTAGATCGTCAACCTGTACATCCACACTGTCAGCAAGTTGGCGGAGATTCAACGCTGAAGGAACTGTTCTTCCCCGGCGCCAGCTATTGAGTTTAGCATAAGGCACAGCGGCTCTCCGTGCCCACTCGGCCCAAGTAATATTGATGCGGGATTGAACACTCCTCAGAGCAGCAGCGACTACTTTCCGGTGAGCAGATCGCACACCAAGCGGTATGACAAACTTGTAACTGGATGCCCGACTGCCGCGTTTAGCATAGACACGCAAGTGCATTCCGAAGAATTCCGCGATATTGCGTAGGTCTGCTTCGACCTCAGAAAGAGTTGTTGTGACAGAGAGGCTACTCTGTGCTGAACCGTCCGATAGCACATAGGCAATCAGCTTGACTTCCGACTCATGCATGGCGTAGTTGCCAAAATACGGCAATGCCCTTGGTGTCGCAATCCGATCACCAGGGGTCAAAGTACCTACTGGCTTCCACCCCTCTGGAGTGAGCACGGGGTGGGTTGGCGTGCAGCGGAGTTGGCGTCCCAGGCGGGTGGTCAGTCGAACGATGGGTTGGACACCCTGATCCAAATACGCAGTCACAGCAGCCGGAAACAGTCGGTGCGTTTGGGTATCCAAAGCAAGCACCGACCGTTGTTTGGCAGCCCACGCAGTGATTGGGAGCAGTGC
>CAIRDL010000241.1 GCA_903877345.1 uncultured Oscillochloris sp.
AGAGCAGGCCCAAATCTTCGAGCGCGAACGGGCCATCATTTACCTCTACATCGGCAACGCCCTCGCCTTTCAGGATGATTGGGATGCCGCCCTGCGCGAGTACCTTGAGGCAGTGCAGACCGACCCGCAACTGGCTGAAGCCCACTATAATCTGGGCGTCTCTTTTGCCGCAATCGGCCAGATTGACCGGGGCATTGCCGCCTTCAAAGAAACCCTCGAACACAACCCGAACCTGTACGAAGCCCATTTCGCCCTGGGCCGTTGCTACCAGAAGGCCGATGACGCGGGCCGGGCTTACATCCACTACAATAGCGCCTGCACAGCGCGCCCCCAAGCCGCCGAACCCCGCTACTATATGGGCTTAATGCACCAAAGCCACGGCGCCCACGAGTTGGCCCAGCGCTGCTTCGCCGAAGCGTTGCGCGTCGAGCCGAACTTCGTTTCGCCCGACCCTGAACCCGGCGAAAGCGTGCTGATCACGCGCAGCGAGGAGGAAGTGGCCCAGTGGTACTACCGGCTCAGTCAGGCGCTCAAGCTACAGCGCTATGAAGAAGAGGCTGAGCGGATCTACCACGCGCTGTTGCAGTGGCGTCCGCAGGAGTACCATGCCCACTACTTGTTGGGCAACCTGTTGGCTCGCCAGCGCCGCTTCGATGAATCTCTGGAGGAGTATGCAAAAGTGCCGCCGCAGCACCGCCACTTTGTAGACGCCCGCATGCGCATGAGCGCCGTGTTGCGGCTCCAGAAGAAGGGCAAACAAGCCTACGATCTGCTCTTCGAGTGTGCCCGCCTGAACCCCGGTCACGGCCCGCTCTTTTTAAATATGGGCAAACTGCTCTACGACATGGGCCTGAACGCCCAAGCGGTGCGCGCCTTTGAGCGTTCGGTGCAACTGCTGCCCCAAGATCCGCAGGCGCACTACCTGTTGGGCTTCATCTACACGATCCTTGGCCGCGAGAGTTGGGCGCTCGCCGCGTGGCGCAAAGCGGTGGAATTGGCTCCCGATGCTCATTCGCTCCGCTACGACCTCGGCTATATGTACGTGCGTCGGGGGCGCTACGACCTCGCCGCCACCGAGTTTCAGCACGTCCTCGAGCATTGGCCCGAAGATGTCGAGACCAGCTTTATGTTGGGCCTTTGTTACAAGGAGTTGATTGAACCGGCACGGGCGATTCCCCTGTTTGAGAAAGTGCTGCGGCGCAACCCCCGCCACGCCCAAGCGCTCTACTATTTAGGGGCGTGCTACCTCCAGATTGGCAACACCAGTCTAGGCAAAGCGTACCTGCGGCGCTACGACCATTTGGCCCGCCAGAGTGCCGCCGTGGCTGCGGTGCCCACGCCGCCGCGCCGCCGCGCCGTATCTGCCACCTCCATGCCATGAGGACAGGGGGCGGGGGTCGGGCTAAGGCATGTTTCAATCCAGCTTTATGGTTCAGCGATCTCACGCAAAGCCGCAACAGTTTGAACCCACGCAAGGCATGCTGAAACCCGAAACCTGAAACCTGAAGCCCGCAACGTTGCACCTTCGTGCCAGCGCACCACTATAGTAGAGGGGCAGCTACGGCTGCCCCTCCGCATATCTAGAAGGGGGCGGGCATGGAGCGAGTCGAACTCAACATTCCCTCAAACCCAATTTTTGAACGGGTTGTCCGGGCCAGTGCCGCCGAGGTAGGCAGCGCCTTTGGCTTCTCGACCGAACGAATCGAAGATTTGAAGCTGGCGATCAGCGAAGCGGTGAATAATGCCATTGACCACGGCAATCGCCGGGATGTCGGCAAGCTCGTCGCCGTGGTCTTCGAGATTGATGGCGAAAAGCTGGAGATTCGCATTAGTGATGAGGGCGGAGGCATTGACAAAGTTGACATTGGGCGGCACACGATTGAAGAAGCGAATTTAGAGGCTGGACAACTACGCGGCTTCGGGATGTATCTGATCAGTGAGTTGGTAGACGATCTAGAGGTGAGCTCCTCGCATCGAGGCACGGTGCTCACGCTGCGACTCTATCGAAGGGGACAGCCATGAGCGACATTATCCGGCGCGAGGAGTTCGGCGAGGTCGCCATCCTATATATCACCACCACGAGCGTTGATGCGATTTCGGCGGCAGCTATCGCTGCGGAGTGTCAGGCGATGCGCCCGATTACTGTTCTCGACTTTAGCGAGGTCGCCTTCATCAACTCGGCAGGGATTTCGGCCCTGCTCAAATTTGTCGTTTCCGCCCGCAAAGCTGGCTACAAACTTTTCGCGATGCATGTCAGCCTCCATCACCAGAAAATCTTCAAGATGGTTGAGATGTCGCGCTTCATGCCGGTCATTGAGGAGCGCGATCTGGCTGAATACCGCGTTGCGTAGCGCCTCACGAACGTTCACCCGCGAGTATGGTATAGTAGGGAACCGCTGGCCGCAAAGTCTGTTTTGGTGTGGCGGCCTATGTGATAAGGGTTCGTTACACCGTTTGTGTCTGTTGAAGTTCGTGATCGAAGCGAGGCGCATGTGTCCCACACGGTGTTGGTTGTCGAAGATGATCCGGCCACCCGGCGGCTCTATCGGTTTTTGCTCGCCAGCAGCGGCTACCTCGTCGTCGAGGCAGAAGACGGTCTCGCCGCACTTGAGCGTCTGGCGATCCAGCCGTGTGATGTGATCATTACCGACATGAATATGCCGCGTATGGGCGGGATTGACATGGTTCGCACGCTGCGTCAGAATAGCTCCAGCATCTATGTGATCATGGTTACGGCCTTCGGTACGCCCGACACCGAGAAGCACGCCATCAAGGCCGGGGTGAATGAATATCTTACCAAGCCGTTCGACTTTGAGGAGCTTGAACGCCGCGTCCAGACCTTCTTCGCCCGCCATCCGGGGAACTGACAAGGGTTCAGGTGCCAGGGTTCAGGTGCCAGATTTTCCGTTTGTAGTGCAGGCTTCCAACCTGCCGACGCGCATCTGGCGGGCTGGAAGCCCGCACTACGGATGGCTCACCCGGATGCGTGCGCCCAAGCGGAAACTCGCCCCTTGCTCTATCCCCGCTGACCCCCGCTAACTACACCTAATTTCATGCGGCCACAGAACACCAGAGAGGCTCACAGATACTTTTCTGTGAGCCTCTCTGGTGTTCGAGCTTGCCCCAACGCCTACGATCCACGGGAGGCCCGATGCAGGAGGTAGACCGCACACGCATGGTGCCTTGGGCCGTTCTCGCCCTGACGCTGGTCGCGCTAGGAGCAGTGGCGCTGCGACCAAATCTTTCGCCCTTTTGGGCCGATGAAGCCTATACCGTCCTTGCCGTTCGTGCGCG
>CAIRDL010000242.1 GCA_903877345.1 uncultured Oscillochloris sp.
AGCCGAGTGCCTACAGGTCGTCAATTTCATCGGTGAAAATGCCCGCACGTTGCTCGGTGTTACCCCCGAGATCTTCCCGGTTTCGGCCCGCCAGGCGATGCGCGCCCGCCAAAGCGAGGGCGAGGAACGCGAGCGTTTGTGGGCCGCTAGTCGTTTTGGTTTCGTCGAATATTACGTCCTCACTAGTCTTGATGAAGCGACCCGCGTGCGCTTGAAACTCCTTTCACCCCTTGGGGTTGCCCAAAAACTCACCGGCAAATACCTCGACGTGACCGAGATCCGCCTTGCAACCTTGCGCGAAGATCTGACAACGATGGAGAATGTCGAGCAGCAACTGAGTATGTTCAAAGAAGATCTGCACACTGATGTCAAATACTATTTAGGCGAGATTGACCAGATCCTCACAGGGCTGGTTGAGCGAGGCAACGCCTTCTTCGAGGCGCATATCCGCTTGACGCGCTTGCCCGACCTGATGAAAGCGCAGCAGTTTCGGGCGATGTTTGAGGAAGAAGTCGTAGGCGATTTGAATGTACAAATTGACCAGAAAGTTCACAGCCTGATTGACTGGATGGTCGAGAAGAACCTGCGGCTCCAGCAAAGCACTGACGAGTATGTGCAGCGACGGGCGAGCCAGCACACCGAGCGGCTGATCGGCAACGTGGGGGGCAGCTTCGACTACAACCGGCGGACGCTGCTCGACTCGGTCGGGCGTGCCGCGACGGAAGTTGTGGCGAGCTACGACAAAACCACCGAGTCTGCCGAACTTGCCGACGAGGTGCGGGCCTCCCTTGCGGCGACGGCGCTGACTGAAGTGGGGGCGGTGGGCTTAGGGGCGTTGATCGTCACCCTGGCGAATGCCGTCTGGCTTGACTTTACGGGCATTCTGGCGGCGACGGCAGTTGCCCTGAGTGGTTTTCTGCTGTTGCCTGCGAAGAAACGCCAGGCCCAGAAAGCGCTGCGGGTGCGCGTGACCGAATTGGGCGAACAGTTGCACCAAGGAGTCGAGCGGCAGTTCCAGCGCGAAGTCGAGCGCTCCATCAGCCTGATCCGCGAGCGGAATGCGCCTTTTACGCGCTTTGTGCGCGCCCAGCGCGGCCAACTGAGTGACCTTCAACAAAGCTTTGCCGATCTAGATGCACGTTTGGGGCGCTTACGCAAAGAGATCGAGCGTTAAGGTGTATTTCAGATTGCAGCTTTTAGATTGCAGCTTTGGCGCAACAGGACGCGGTGCATTTGACGCCGAAGCGCTACCCTTGCCCGCCCTGACGCGGTATGCTACAATTGGCCCATCATGGTGCCACAAGCAGGTTCTCGCAATTGTTGCCGTTAGGCGCAAGACTGTGCCCTTGCAGTCTAGCTTGGGTCGCCAGCCTTCTGTCTAAGGGGTTAGGAGCCACGTTATGCCCGATGTCTCTGGCCGGAACCCGGCGATCGTTCTTGTCGAGGATGAACCCGATATCCTGATCATCCTGCACCGGCTTATGCGCGATCTGACCGGCGGCTACGACATCGTTACCGTCAATGGGGGGGCTGATGCCCTTGCCCAAATCGCGCTGCGGCCCGTTCCTTTGGTGATCACCGACTACAATATGCCGGGGATGAATGGCCTCCAACTTGCCGCCGCGATTAAAGAGACCGCCCCCGACACGAAGGTCGTGATGATCACTGCCTATGCAACTCCCGAACTCGAGAAGAAGGCCCGCGAACAGCGGGTGGACTATTATCTGCCTAAACCGTTCCCCCTCGACCGCCTCGAACAGATCGTCCGCGATGTCCTGAAGTAGCTTGGCCCCGAAACCCACCCGCACTGACTGGTGGGTTTCACTATTTCAAGATATGTTCACTGCTAGGCGCGCCCGCGCCAACGCCAGCGCCTCCTCACGAGTCTGTACTTCGCCCGCCGCCTGAGCTTCACCGATTTCACGCAGCAAAATGCCCACCTGTGGCCCCGGCCCAATGCCCAGGGCTGCCATCAGCGCGTGTCCATTCACCAGCGGCGCTTGCGAAGCAGGCTGCGGCACGTAGTACGCCGCAAGCAGCACCTCGACCCACGCGAGGTGCGCGGCCCACTCCGTCACGTCAAGCTGCGGCCCCCGCGTTGCGAGATGGTCGGCTAATTCGTGGAGCAGCACATCCGGGCCGGCGTCGCCCAAATCGCGGAAGAGCCGCACCACCGCCCGGGGCGTCAGTACGGCGCTGGCGCGCAGTTGCCCAGGCCGCATGTGTTCACGCACCACCAGCGCCACATAGCCCGCGTCCTGCCGACTCAGCTTCAGCCGCCGCCCAATCTGCGCCGCCGCTTCCGCGCCGAGGCTTTGATGTTCGTAAAAGCTCACTTTGCCGTCGGGGTGAAGAACTTTCGTCTGCGGTTTGGCGTTGTCGTGCAACAAGGCCGCGAGTTTCAGCAGTGCCGCCCGCCGGTGCCCGCCGGTGCGGCGTTCCGCCAACAAAACGGCCAACTGGTCGGCGAAGGGCAGCGCTTTGCTTAGACTCGGATGGGTCTGCACCGCCACGGGCAGTGCGTCAGGCGTGGTAGGCGTCAGGCCGACCAAGGTGCCGAGGAGCCATTCGAGGGCGGTCACGGTTTCGAGGCTGTGCGCCAGCACAGGCAGAAAGTGAATCCGGGGCTGCTCACAGGTGCGTGCAGGTTCCAGTTCAGGCAAAAGGCGCGTCAGCGCGCCACACTCGTCCAGATAGCGCAGCCACGGTGCTGCCGAGGGTGCCTCAAGCAGCTTGAGCAGTTCGTCGCAGACCCGTTCGGCGGCGACTCCGTCAAGGCCCGGCACCGCCTCACGCAGCAACAGAGCCAGATCCGGATCAGGCTGTAGCCCCAAGGTCGCGCAGAAACGCACCGCCCGCAACACGCGCAACGGGTCGTCAAGCAAGCTAGTTGGCCCGCAAGCCCGCAGCACCCCGGCGTGCAAATCGGCCAAGCCGCCGGTCGGGTCAACCACCGTGGTCGGAAGCAGACTGAACGTGGCGAGTTCTGGCGTGAGGGGCAAGGCAAGCGCGTTGATGGTGAAGTCACGCAGGCGCAGATCCGCCTCGATAGTCGGGCCACGGAGCGCCGCCAAGTCGAGGGTGAGCGGCGACGAGCCGGGGATGACGACGCGCCCGGTCGCCCGTCCGGCGTCAAGCGGGACAAAGGCGGCCCCGCAAGCGTCGGCGTAGGCTCGTGCCAAGGCAAAGCCATCGCCCGCGACGGCGAGATCGAGGTCAGTTGGGGCTTGGCCCCGCGCCACATCGCGGGCCGCACCGCCGACGAGCCAGGCCGCGATGTTCCGTGCCGCCAGAAAAGCCGTGAGGTCGCGGAGGCGTGCGGTGAGCGTTGGCTCCATCTACGTTTCCCCCAACAAGACGCGGTAGCCTTGGTTCTGGGCGACGACGGTGACGCGGGTGCACCACGGCAGCAGCAAGCGTTCGTAGGGCAGGAAGCGGTTTGCCACCAGCAGAAGCCGCCCGCCTGGGTTGAGCAGGCTGCGCGCTTGGGTGATAAACGCCTCGGCCACGGCGGTATCCTTCGCCTGGCCCGCGTGAAAGGGCGGATTGCTCAGCACCACGTCGTAGCGGCGCTCGGCGATGGAGAGCAGGGCGTCGCTGGCCTCGACTGTCACGCCCGTCAGGCCCAGGCGGGCCACGTTCGCCTGCGCTGCTGCTACCGCCAAGAGGTTCACATCGAGCATGTCCACCTGTTCCGCTCCCAAGCGGGCCGCTGCAATCCCGATTGGCCCGTAGCCGCATCCGGCGTCGAGCACACGCTGCCCTTGGCTTGCTTCAAGCTGTTGCAACAGCAGCGCCGTTCCGGCGTCAAGCCGATCATAGCTGAAAATTCCCGGCAGACTGCACAGCGTGACCGTACCAGCGGGCAATGCGACCTGAAGTTGGTGCCACGTACCGGGGGCAATCCCGGGGAGCGTGGCCCACGGCGGCGCTTCCGGTGGCGGGGCGCGGCGGGTCGTGGTGGTGACGCGGCAGCCTTGTTTGTAGCCCAAAGTGTGGGCCGCGCCGAAGTACGCCGCCGCATCAGTGCTGAGGGACTGAATCCCGCCGTTGTTCGCGCCCGCTAGATGCAGCACGCCACCAGGGCGGAGCAGCGCGTGGGCTTCAACCAGCCAACGACGGCCCAGCGCCCGACTCTGCGGGGCCAGGATGATCACTCGATCAAAACTGCCCGCCCCCGCAGGCAGGTGGCTCACCGCCGCACTGACGGTCACGCCTGCAATCCCGTTCGCCGCCAAGGTCTGTGCGGTCAACTGGAGCGCGAGCAGACTGGGATCGTTCAGGGTCAGGTGTCCGCCCACCAAACGGCGGGCCAGGGCCACTCCGAGGGCACCGTGGCCGCAACCGAGCAGCAGCACCGTCTCGGTTGCGGCGGGCTGCACCAACGTGGCGACGAGACTCGCCGCCGCACCAACGGTGGAGCCATCCGCCAGCCCCGCTTTGCTCACCACGGTCAGGGGTGCGCCATCAAGGGTTGCCGGAAAGCGAAAGGGCTGTGTATAGGCTGCGTTAGGCATAGCAATATGCGGTAGAGACGCAAGATATTGCGTCTCTACCCCTTCTGCGGCAAAAGCTCGTTGCCGCCCCCGTGGCGAGAAGGCGACCACCGCGCCGTGTGCTACCCGGCGGCGGCGATGCCCTGGATGCCGCCCTCGGTCAGGGTACGCGCATCAATCAGCTTGTCTACTTCCTCGCCGGAGAGCAGCCCCTTAGCGACCACGACTTCGCGGATGGTCTTGCCGGTCGCCATCGCTTCTTTCGCAACAGCGGCCCCGTTCAGGTAGCCAATCACCGGGTTGAGCGCCGTGACCAGAATGGCATTTTTCGCCAGCCAACCCTCAGCTTTTTCGCGGTTGGCGGTGATGCCGACGACACACTTGGTGGTGAAGGCGTTGATCGCGCCGATCAGCACATGCATCATCTCGAACAGATTGTGCGCGATGATCGGCATCATCACGTTGAGTTCGAGCTGACCAGCTTGTGCCGCCAAGCTGACGGTCAGGTCACAGCCCTGGACGTGGAAACAGGCCATGTTGAGCATTTCGGCCAGCACCGGGTTGACCTTCCCAGGCATGATGCTTGAACCGGGCTGCACGGCGGGCAGACGAATCTCGTCAAAGCCGGTGGCGGGGCCGGAACTGAGTATGCGGAAATCGTTGGCGATCCGCACCAGGGTGATGCAGAGCGTTCGCAGGCTGGCCGAGAAATCAGCCGGATCCGCCATACTCTGCATCGCCTCAAACAGATTGCCCGAACTGCGTAAGCCCTGGCCGGTCAGCGTCGAAAGCGCCACGATCATGCGCTGATGGTACTCGACGTGGGCGTTCAGGCCAGTGCCGGTGGCCGTACCGCCAATGCCAAGGCGACGCAGGCGCTCGGCGGCAGCCTGAATGCGTTCCTGGTCGTTTCGCACCGCCAAAGCGTAAGCCCCAAACTCCTGGCCAAGCCGCACGGGTACGGCATCTTGAAGGTGCGTGCGGCCCGACTTAACCACATCATCAAACTCGCTCGCTTTGGCCTCCAGGGCATCGGCGAGATCGTCAACAGCGGCGAGCAGATCAGGCAACCGCCAGAGACAGCCGAGGCGGATGGCGGCGGGAATGGTGTCGTTGGTGGACTGGGCCATGTTGACGTGGTCGTTGGGGTTGACCGGCTTTTTGGCATCGTCGAGGGCAAAGCCAAGGATCTGATTGGCGCGGTTGGCGATCACCTCGTTCAAATTCATATTGTGCGACGTACCCGCCCCGGCCTGGAACGGATCAACGACAAACTGGCTCTGCCAAGTACCGGCAAGCACCTCGTCGGCGGCCTGGATGATCGCCGCCGCCAAGGTGGCGTCGAGCAGGCCCAAATCACGGTTGACCTCGGCGGCTGCCCGCTTTACGGCAGCCTGCGCCCACACGAAGGCCGGGTAGGGCTTGAGACCGCTCACCGGAAAATTGAGCACGGCCCGTTGGGTCTGTGCGCCGTAAAGGGCTTCGGCGGGCACCTGCATCTCACCGAGCGAATCTTTCTCAATGCGGAAACGCTCACTCATAACGTTGGACTCCTATCCTATGAAGATCTGCGCGTGAAGTTCGGGGCAAGCAAGACCGGGGGGATTGTAGCATACGCAAGGCGCACCCCCTTACGGGCGGTGCGGCGATTTGCGCGAACCCCGCGCCCCTGTTAGGATAGCCGCAAACGCGACTGTACCAGGCAACATGCCCTAGACAGATCAAAAAAGCATGACGAGCTTTGCCTTTGCCGACCTGCTTGCGACGGCCCGCGCCGCCACCCTGGTCGGCGACACCCTGCGAGCACGCCACGCCTTCCGCCAGGCTACCGAACTTGACCCGACGAGCGTCGCGGCGTGGTTGGGCCTCGCCGCCACCACGACGGTGTTGCGTGAGCGGCGCAGTTTCTACGAGCGGGCTTTGCGGCTCGACCCTAGTTGCACTGAGGCCCGCGAACGCATCACCGCCATTGACACCCTGTTGGCGACGGGAGCGCTTCTGCTCCCCCGTGCGGTGCCTTTAGTCGAACCCGAGTGTCCATTTCTAGCGCACCACGCACTGGCCTCACTGGTGATCCCGCTGCCGACGATCAGGCCAAAACGGTCTAGGCTGCACGTCGGTCTGTTGAGCGTAGCGGTGATCGGTACGGCGACGATGGGCCTGCTGACGATGCTGGGCATTTTCGTACTGACGAGCGTTTGGGGCTTCCTGTTGGCATTCATCGCCGGCCCCAGTGTCAGCGAACTGATGCTAGGGTTGACCGCCCGCGCCCGCAAAGGGCTGGGAGGCCGCCCGCTCCAATTTGCCGCTGCCATCGGGATGCTCTTGGGTAGCGTGGGGGCCATCGTTGTCGGTGGCGTGCTGCTCCCGAAACTTGGCTTGCCCCTGCCCCCCGAGGCGGTGGCGATGGCGCGCAGTTACGGTATGGGATCGGCACCCGTGGCGGTACTGTTGCATAGCCCCGGCCTCCTCGTCTTCGTCGGTTCTGCAGTAACTGCGACCGCCTATCGCCTGGAATGATCGCCCCGCCGCATTTGACAAATCACTTGGGGCCGGGTATCATACGCCCCGTTGAGTTGTGCCGGAGTGGCGGAATTGGCAGACGCGCTACGTTCAGGGCGTAGTGAGGGCAACCTCGTGTGGGTTCAAATCCCACCTTCGGCACCACTGGAGTTGTTCTTTTGGGGCATAGTTTAACGGTAGAACGCCTGACTCTGAATCAGGTAGTTGGGGTTCGAGTCCCTGTGCCCCAGCCAACTTTGACCGCCGCTACATAAGCGGCGGTCTTTTTTTGGCTGATCCAGATGCACCAAGCCCTGCCTTGGTGTGGTTTGACTTGACCCTTGCCCAAGGCTATAATGCGCGTACCTTCCACCCTAGAGAATCGTCGCGCCGCCCCCACGGAGGGGTTCCGTCCCCACCGAAGGGGCGGCATTTGCCCTGAGGCACGGTTGAACTTGGCCGTTTGGTGATTTAACCATCCCATCCCGGCACCATGTCACCCTGAGCGCAGCGAAGGGTCTCTCAAGAGGCCGGGAAAGATGCTACGCTCAGCATAACATGTCGGGATGCCTAAGCGTTTCCACGTCCCTAAGACAAGGTTCGTGAGGGCTTTTCAGTTTCAAGCTACACAGAGCGTTCTGATGTACTTGACCTGAAGCCTTGTCTAAAAGCTGCAAGCTTGTCTAAGCCAGAGGAGTAGCGCGGATGAATCAGGTGCAGAGTAAGCGCAGGCGCAAGGTGGACAAGGCGCGTAACCCCCTGATACCCTTCTATTGGGGTGTTGGGGCGCTATTGGTGCTTGGGGTGGCCTTCTTGATTACCTACACTGCTCGCGGTGGCTTTAGCACCACCCCAGGTAGCTCTGGCAATGCCCCCACCGGGCAGACCACCGAGGGCTTCTGGTATAAGGGCAACCCCGACGCAAAGGTTAAGGTGATCGGGTACGGCGACTACCAGTGCCCCACATGCGCCTACTACGAAAAAAACCTCGCGCCGATCATCACACGTGACTATATTGAAACCGGCAAGATTCAGTTTGTCTTCCACGAGTTTCCCCTGCAAGGCCACACCCACGCCCTCCCTTCGGCTGAGGCAGCCCGTTGTGCTGGTGACCAGGGCCAGTTCTGGGCGATGCACGATATGATCTTCTTTAACCAAGATAAGTGGGCGACGCTGAGTAACGTCAGTAATGTTTTTTCAGGCTACGCAGGGCAAATCGGCCTCAATCGGAGCACCTTTGACACGTGCCTGAGCACCGCCCCCCACAAAGCCGATCTCCTCGCTGCGGCACAAGATGCGATCAGCAAAGGCATTACCGGCACGCCGTCCTTCAGTGTAAATGGGCAGATCGTGGATCTCTACGGCCTCTCTAGCGCTATCGAGATCGCCCTCCGCGCCGCCGCTAACCAGTAAATTCAGGATTGCCCCAGCCGACGGCAACGCGCCTGTCCGTTGACAGGTGCGTACCGCCGGTCTATAATGCCGCGATTCTTGGGCCAAACTAGAGGAGCACCCCAACGCTGTGCGTAGCAGAGAGATTACCGCTGTTATCCTGATCGCCGTCGTTATGGGCCTCGCGCTCTGGGTCAATTTGGCCCCCAGCCAGAACTTCCTCGGTCGTGATGTCCGCTTCCGCCTCGGCCTCGATCTCCAAGGCGGCATCCAGGTCTTGCTGCGTACCACCGACCCGACCACCACCCGCGATGAGCTTGAGACGGCCCGGGGCGTCATCAAGCGGCGCGTTGATGGCCTTGGGGCGGGCGAGACGCTGGTGCAAGTCGCTGGAAACGACCGGATTATTGTTGAGTTGCCCGGGATTGACAATCCCGAACAGGCCGTCGAGTCGCTCCGTGGCACTGGTCGCCTTGAGTTTATCGACTCCCAGGGCCAGTACCTCACCGATGGCACGATTGTGCGGACGAGTGGCAGCCCGATGCCCGCCCTCAGTGCGACGGATGCCGTCACCGATATTGCCCAGCTTGGCCCGGTTTACACCAGCATCACCGATGGGGCCGATCTCGACACCAGTAAGGTGCAGCCTTCGTTCTCACGGGCGGGCGTCACCGGCAGCAAGCCTTCCGTCTCGTTTGCCTTCAACGGCGGCTCGGCGCAACGGCTCTCCAGTTTCACCAGTGCGAATGTCGGGAAGCCGATGTGTATTGTGCTCGACAATCGCGTCGTGAGCTGCCCTACGATTAACTCCGCCCTGACTGATGGCTCTGGGGTGATTGAGGTCGGTACCGAGGCCGACCGCAACAATATGCTCACCCAACTCAAGTATGGGGCCCTGCCGGTGCCCCTTGTGATTGAGACAAGCCGCAGTGTCACCGCCACGCTCGGCCAGGAGTCGATGAAGGCCAGTGTCTTGGCGGGCATCGTGGGCCTCGCGGTGGTGGCGCTGTTTATGATCCTGTTCTACCGCTTCCCCGGTTTCCTCGCGACCCTCGCTCTCGCCCTCTACACACTGATCAGTTTTACGATCTACCGCTTCATTCCCATCACGATGACCTTGCCCGGCATCGCGGGGTTCATTCTTTCGATTGGCCTTGCGGTTGATGCAAACGTCCTGATCTTTGCCCGTCTGCGCGAGGAGTACCGCCGAGGACGCGATATTCGCACCGCACTGGAACTGGGCTTCAAAGAGTCGTGGCCCGCCATTCGCGACTCCAGTATCTCGACCATCATCACCAGTCTGGTGCTCTATTCCTTCGGCAACAGCTTTGGGGTCAGCATCATCCAGGGTTTCGCCCTGACGCTCTTCCTGGGCATCGTGATCAGTCTCTTCACGGCTGTGGTCGTC
>CAIRDL010000243.1 GCA_903877345.1 uncultured Oscillochloris sp.
CTCGATTGTGGTGGACGATAGCGCCGCCCGCGATGCCTACGCCTCCACGCTGCATGCGGGCGAGCATGTGGTGGTGAATGATATTGCCGAGGATCTGCGGATGGGCGCTTGGCACGCCGCCGCCCAACGCCTAGGCTATCGTGCGTCAGCTATTTTCCCGCTGATGGTTGCGGGCGAATTGTACGGCGCGCTCAACCTGTATGCGCCCGAACTCGATTTCTTCGATGCGGCTGAACTCAAGTTGCTTGACGAGATGGCGACCGACATTGCCTTTGCGATTGAGTTTATTGGGCAGGACGAGCAACGTCGCCTGGCTGAGGAGAAACTGCGTGCCAGCGAAGCGCTTTACCGCCTGTTGGCCGAGAACACCAGCGACGTGATCTGGCAGATGGACGTTGCCAGCGGGCGTTTCACCTATGTTAGCCCGTCGGTGCAGCACTTGCGCGGCTACACGCCCGAGGAAGTGCTGGCCCGCCCGGTCAGCGAGGCCCTCACCCCTGAATCGAATCGCGATGCGACCAGATGGTTACGCAACCTCCTGACTGCCCTGGAGGCCGATGAGAACCGGAACCCGGTGCAGGTGAACGAGGTGTACCAACCGCACCGCGACGGGCGCGCCATCCCTGTCGAGGTGGTCACAAAGATCCTGCGCGACCCGCAAACCGGCACCCTGACCGTTCTGGGCGTCAGCCGCAACATCACCGCCCGGAAGCAGGTCGAGGTGGCCCTGAAACAGAGCGAGGCGCGCTACCGGGTGATCTTCGAGGGGGCCAACGAGGGGATCATCGCCGTGCGTGACGGGGATCGGTCGTTCCTGTACCTTAACCCCGCCATGGCTGCTTTGTTTGGCTATACACATGATGAGTTCCTGCAGCTAACCGTCACCGATCTGCACCCGAGCGACGTCCTACCATATGTGCTTGCCGAGTTTGAGTCGCTGGTGCGCGGCGAAAAGACGTTAGTCGTCAACATCCCCTGCATCCGCAAGGATGGGAGCGAGTTCTACGCTGATGTCAAAGCCACGCTGGCGCGCCTGGACAACCAGGAGGTACTCGTCAGCTTCTTCAGCGATGTCACCGAGCGCCTACAGGCGGAGGAGACGCTGATTGCGGAGCGCAACTCGCTGGCCCGCCGGGTGGAGGAACGCACCGCCGACCTTAGCCGGGTCAACACGGAACTGTCGCGGGCGGTGCGCGCCAAGGATGAATTTCTCGCCAATATGAGCCACGAACTGCGTACCCCGCTCAACGCCATCCTGGGCCTCAGTGAGGGCCTGTTGGAGCAGTTCCGTGGCCCGCTCAACGAGCGCCAGCAAGAGTCGCTCCGCAATATCGAGATCAGCGGGCGCCACCTGCTTGCGCTGATCAACGACATCCTCGATCTCGCGAAGGTCGAGTCGGGGCGGATGGAACTGCAGCTCGATCTTGTCCTGATCGCAGAGTTGTGTGGGGCCAGCCTGCTGTTTGTCAAAGAACAGGCGCTCAAGAAGCAGCTCCACCTGGCACTCCACCTGGATGACCAACGGGCGATCATGCATGCCGACGCCAAGCGCATCAAGCAGATGCTGGTGAACCTGCTGAGCAACGCGGTCAAGTTCACCGAGGCAGGCGGGCGAATCAGCCTAGAGGTTCAGACCGACACTGAGGCGGGCGTTGTCCGCTTTAGCGTAGAAGACACGGGCATCGGAATGCCCCCGGAGGGGATGGAGCGGCTGTTTCAACCCTTTATTCAGCTCGACTCGAGCTTGAGCCGCCAGCATGAAGGCACCGGGTTAGGGTTAGCCCTCGTGCGTCGGCTGGCAGAACTGCACGGCGGCAGCGTCACGGTGGCGAGCGAACTGGGGAAGGGCAGTCGTTTCACCATCGCGCTGCCCTACGCTCCCCCAGAATTGATGGCAGCACAGCAACTCGCTTCAGCCTTTCCACTCACGGAGGAGCATGCGCTGCATTTGGAAGTCGCTGGGCCAGAAATGGTGCGTGTGGGACGGCCCAGCGCCGCGCCGCACCCCGCCAATGGGCGGATCTTGTTGGTTGAAGATAACGAGATCAACATCATTGCCATCGGCACATACTTGCAAGACCTGGGCTACCATGTGGTGGTCGCCCGCAACGGTCGCGAGGCGCTCGCTAGCGTTGGCGAGGCGCGCCCAGATGTCATCCTGATGGACATTCAGATGCCAGAGATGGAAGGCCTGGAGGCGACGCGCCAACTGCGAACCCAGTCCGCCTATGCGAGACTGCCGATCATCGCCCTGACCGCTCTGGCGATGCCGGGCGACCGGGAGCGCTGCCTGGCCGCCGGGGCGAACGAATACCTGACCAAGCCCGTCAGCCTGAAGGGGCTGGTGGCGATCATTCAGCGTATGGTACAGGCGTAGGCGCATGATCTCTTGCCAACACGCTAATTCAGGCGATGCTTTACCCTAACGCAGCTCGAACGTCACTTGAACTTGGGCCGTCACGGTCTGCTCGCCAGGCTGAACCGGAACGGGCGCACCCGCCATATCGGCGCGGCCAGCCAACATCGCAGGCAGCGGCGTAACGGCTCCAATGTTCTCGGTAATCACCAGCACGCTGCCGACGGTTGCGCCCGTGCCTTTGGCGAGTTGGGTCGCTTTCGCGCTGGCCTCGGCCAGCGCCGCGTCACGGGCCTGCGCCTGGGCTGCCTTCGGGTCGCTGAGGCCAAAGCTGATGCCGTAGACCCGGTTGGCCCCGGCGCTCACAACTTGGTCGAGCAGCGTGCCCGCTTTGCTGAGGTCACGAATCATCACGCTTACCATATTGCTGACGGTGTAGCCGGTGACGGTGCGGTTGTCGTTGCTGTAGGTTGGGTAAATGGTAAAGCCGCTGGTCTGCAGATCCTTGGCGGCCACGCCAAGCTGCTTCAGTTGGTCAATGATCGCCTGGGCCTGGGCCGTATTCTGGGCCAGCGCCTCCTGCGCGGTGGGCGCACTGGTCTCAACCCCAAGCTGGACGGTCGCCATATCGGGGGCAACGTGCGCCTCGCCGCTGCCAACGACGGTGACTTGGCGCATGCCGGGCACGCCACTGCCCTGCGCTTGGGCCAAGGGCGGCTGGTTGAGCGTAACCCCGGCGA
>CAIRDL010000244.1 GCA_903877345.1 uncultured Oscillochloris sp.
CAACCCATCAGAATAACTCGGATGATGTACTAGTCTGCGGCTTTGCGTCAGATCGCTGAACGGTAAAGCACCCACGAACCTTAGCGCAAACAAAAACCGGGCGAGCCGCATGGCCTGCCCGGTTTCTTGAACCTGCACACGACCTTACGCGGGCTGCTTGCTTTCCGCAAGCAGTTGGCGCAGGACGTAGGGCAAGATGCCGCCGTGCAGGTAGTACTGCAGCTCTTGCGGCGTGTCAATGCGGGCGACCGCCTCGATGGTACGCACCGTACCGTCGCTGTTGGTAACGCGCACCGTCAACGTGCGCCCGTTGGCAAAGCTGGTGGCGATGGCTTCCGGGAGCGCGAGGATGGCGAACGTCTCCGTGCCGGTCAGTCCAAGACTCGCGGCGTTCTGATTGGGCAGGAATTGGAGCGGCAGAATGCCCATGCCAACGAGATTCGAGCGGTGGATGCGCTCGTAGCTCTCGGCGATAACGACCTTGATGCCTTGAAGATACGGGCCTTTCGCCGCCCAATCGCGACTTGAGCCGGAACCGTACTCTTTGCCCGCGATGATCAGCAGGGGCGTGCCGTCAGCTTTGTAGCGCATCGCGGCATCATAAAGCGCCATAACCTCGCCGGTGGGCAGATAAGGCGCGAACCCGCCTTCGGTGCCCGGCGCAAGCTGATTCCGCAGGCGCACATTGGCGAAGGTGCCGCGCACCATCGCCTCGTCGTTGCCCCGGCGTGAGCCGTAGCTGTTAAAGTCTTGCGGCGCGATGCCCCGCTCAACCAAATAGCGCCCGGCAGGAGCCGAAGCCTTGATGTTCCCGGCAGGGCTGATGTGGTCGGTGGTGATGCTGTCGCCCAACACTGCCAGGACACGGGCACCCTCAATCGCCGGCACCTGAGTGGGCGGCGTGGCGCTCATGCCGTCGAAGTAAGGCGGGCGGCGCACATAGGTACTCTGCGCCTCCCAAGCAAAACGGTTGCCCGTCGGCACCGCAATGCCCTCCCAATGTTCGTCGCCGACAAAAACGGTGGCGTAGCTGCGCTGGTACATCGCCGACTGCACGGACGCAGCGATGGTCGCCTGCACTTCTGCCTGGGTGGGCCAAAGATCTTTCAGGAAAACCGGCTGACCGTCCTTGCCCGTGCCAAGGGGCTCACTCGTCAGGTCAAGATCCACCCGCCCAACGAGGGCATAAGCCACGACGAGGGGCGGACTCATCAGGAAATTGGCTTTGACCTCGGACTGCACGCGGCCCTCGAAGTTGCGGTTGCCCGACAGCACTGAGGCGACCACGAGATTGCCCTGCTCAATCGCGGCGCTCACCTCGACCGGCAGCGGGCCGGAGTTGCCGATGCAGGTGGTACACCCGTAGCCCACGGTGTTGAAGCGGAGCGCATCAAGATAAGGTGTCAGGCCCGCATGGTCGAGATATTCCGTCACGACTTTCGAGCCGGGGGCGAGGGAAGGTTTCACCCAGGGCTTGGTCGTTAGTCCAAGCTCGACAGCTTTTTTCGCCACCAAGCCAGCAGCGATCAGCACCGAAGGATTAGAGGTATTGGTGCAACTGGTGATGGCGGCGATCACCACCGCGCCATGACGCAACTCGTGCTGTTCGCCCGCCAAGGTGAGCGTAGCGTGCGCGGTGGGCGACGTTGCCGAGCCGAGAATGGAGGGAAGCGCGGCGGCGAAGGCAGTGCCGACCTGCTTGAGCACAATGCGATCTTGGGGGCGCTTGGGGCCAGCAACCGACGGGCCAACCGTCGCCAGGTCAAGCTCAAGGACATCGGTGTATTCAGCCTGGGGCGTATTGGCGTCGTGAAACAGACCCTGGGCCTTGGTGTACGCCTCGACGAGGGCGATCCGCTCTTCACTGCGACCCGAAAAGCGCAGGTAACGCAGCGTCTCTTCATCTACCGGGAAAATGCCGCAGGTAGCGCCGTACTCGGGGGCCATATTGGCGATGGTAGCGCGATCAGCGAGGGGCAGGGCGGCAAGCCCGGGGCCGAAGAACTCGACAAACTTGCCAACGACGCCACGCTTCCGCAGCAACTCGGTGACGGTAAGCACCAGATCGGTCGCGGTAGCGCCTTCAGGCAGCGCGCCACTCAGCTTAAAGCCAACCACTTGGGGAATGAGCATCGAAACAGGCTGACCGAGCATCGCGGCCTCTGCCTCAATGCCGCCAACGCCCCAACCAAGCACGCCAAGGCCATTAATCATCGTCGTGTGGCTGTCGGTACCGACGAGTGTATCGGGATAGGCTTGCACCGGCCCGGTCGCACGGGGATTTTCGTCGCTAGTAAAGACAACGCGGGCGAGATATTCCAGATTGACTTGATGCACAATGCCGTTGCCGGGGGGCACAACCTGAAAATTCTGGAAAGCGGTCTGGCCCCAGCGCAGGAAAGCGTACCGCTCTTGGTTGCGCTCAAACTCAAGGGTTTTGTTGATCGCCAGCGCATCAGCAGAACCAAAGGCATCAACCTGCACCGAATGGTCAATCACCAACTCGACAGGTTGGAGCGGGTTGATCAAAGCGGGATCGCCGCCCAGTGCGGCCATCGCATCGCGCATGGCGGCGAGATCAACGACACAAGGCACGCCAGTAAAATCTTGGAGGATAACGCGGGCAGGCGTGAAAGCCACTTCTTGGTCGGGTTCGGCGTTTGGTTGCCAATTAGCAAGGGCCAACACATCACTAGCGGTGACGGTGCGGCCATTCTCGGTGCGAAGCAGGTTTTCGAGCAGAATTCGCAGCGCGTAAGGGAGACGAGCGAGGTTCACACCACGTTCGGTGAGGGCGTCAAGGCGATAGATTTCGTACGCTTTCGCTCCAACTTCGAGCGTAGTGCGTGCGCCGAAACTGTTAGTCATCTGGGGCACTCCTATGTGTTCCAACCCGAAACCGGGGATGCCCCCGATTATAACAGGCAAAGGTACAAGCGCTGGGTCGCAAGTGTCGGGGAGTGCATGAAGCTTTCAGGAGCACGCATGAAGCTTTCAGGAGCACGCATGAAGCTTTCAGGAGCATGCATGAAGCTTTCAGGAGCATGCATGAAGCTTTCAGGAGCGCGCATGAAGCTTTCAGGAGCGCGCATGAAGCTTCCAGGAGCGCGTAACTTCGTTCTCCGCTCCCCCAACGGAGCCTTTCCGGCCCTACGGCAACGAAAAGCTGATGCTCGCCATAGACCTTTGCGCCTTAGGGAAGCGGAAAAATTAAAACGTCTCGTCACCGCTTGACCCGTGATGCGTGAC
>CAIRDL010000245.1 GCA_903877345.1 uncultured Oscillochloris sp.
AGTTCGACTTTATCCATCTGCGCTGGCTACGCGGCGTAGGCCAGCGCGTCAGTCAGGCGGTCGAGCAACGCCTTGGGGCTTTTCACCATGTCGGGTTCCGCAGGCGATAGCCAAGCAATCGCGACGGGCCAGAGCTGTTGGCGGACAAAGGCCAGGGTGTCGCTGAACCTCGGGTGGCGCTGCCCCCCCCCGCGTGGTGC
This sequence comes from uncultured Oscillochloris sp., assembly GCA_903877345.1. Classification (GTDB taxonomy): domain Bacteria; phylum Chloroflexota; class Chloroflexia; order Chloroflexales; family Chloroflexaceae; genus CAIWXH01. Next base: position 201 of record CAIRDL010000245.1, read on the forward strand.
TCGTACAGCTCTCCGAAAATGCGTATGGAGTTGCGTAGCCTGGGAGCGCGGGCACCTCGCCCTCGTCGTCTGCGCTGTGAGCCGACTCTTTCTCACTGCGAGCCGACTCTTTCGCACTGCGAGCCGACTCTTTCTCAATGTGAGCCGACTCTTTCGCACTGTGAGCCGACTCTTTCTCACTGCGAGCCGACGCTTACGCGCCTCGACAGCCCTAAAGCCGCAACTCCCCGCGCTAACACCAATCGGCTTGCTCTAAGGCCGCTCTGATGGCCGCGATCTGTCTGGTTGGATTGGTCACGCTGTCGGCATGGCGGTCGTTGGCGAGCCGGTGGACGCTGGCGTTGGGAGAGAGTTCGCGGAGCGCCGTCTGTTCAGTGGTGGACACGAGACCATCGCGGGCTGCCTCGATGATCGCCACCCGACCGGGCCACGCGACGAGGTCGGTGGGGCTGAAGCAATAGTTGCGGTCGTAATCGGCGAGGGCGCTGAAGCGTGAGGCGAGGGCAGCACGGCTGTGGGCGGCAACCACGGCGGCAAAGTGCGTGCGCCAGAAGGCGTGTTTGGCACTGCGACCAGGCAGGAAGAGCAGCACGGCGACCCGCAACAGCGCCAGACTGAGCGCGACGGGCATGGTTTCGCAGTACGCGGCCAAGCTTTGGGCGAACCTTGCACGACGCGGTTGAGGTGGGCCAGTCTGGGCGAGAATTAGGGTCGCCACCCGGGACGGATGACGGCGCACAAAGACTTGGGCCACCGCACCACTGGCCGATCCGCCGATGATGTGGGCACGCTCAACCCCACAATGGTCAAGCACCAGCGCGACCCCGTCGGCCAGATCATCAATTCGCCCCACATGTGGCGGATAGGTCAGCGCGATCACCCGATAGTCGCGGGCGAGGTCGCTAAGGTACTGGAATGAGGTCGCTGCAATGCCGAAGCCGCCGGGCAACAGCAGCACCGTCGCTCCGACTCCGGCCTCGATCAGTTCCCAGCTTGCAGCGCCGATTCGTAAGTGGCGCGGAGGGTGTGCGGCCAGAAACGCCGCGTAGCCTGCAGCGAGACTCATGGGCTGCGCCGACGCAAGAGGCTCAGTTTGCCGCCACGCTCAATCTGGAGGATATGCCCGCGCCAGTTGATGCGGCGTGGTGCCAGGAGGGCAGCAAGCATCTGGGCGGGCAGCATAAGTTGGGTGAGCGGGATGAGCCAGCGGTGCGGCCAAGCTACGGCTGCGTTGAGGTAGGCGCGGTTGTGGTGGGCAAAGATGGCGTAGCTGAGGGCAAAATAGACGAGCATAAAGCAGCGGGTCGCTCGTCCGGGCCGCAACAGTGGCGCAGCGATGGCGAGCCAAGGAAAGAAGACCGGCGCGACGACCAAGGCAGAGAAGAGCGCGAGTTCTCCAGGGGCCAAATGGCGCAGCAGCGACTCGCGGGGGAAGATCAGCCAGCGCTGGATGAGGCTGGCATAGTGGCGCGGCCCCCGCACC
>CAIRDL010000246.1 GCA_903877345.1 uncultured Oscillochloris sp.
AGCGGATCTGGAGGTTTGCCAGGATCTGCCGTACAAGCTCCGCAAACTGGGCGTGTTGCCGATTCCGATTGACTTTCTGCCGACCAACACCGTTGACATCGCCCCTTACTACGCGAACATCTGCTCGCCGAGCGGCCAAGCGGTGTTGGCGGCGGGGCTTTTGGTGCGCGACAACCCGCAGCTCCAAGCGATTTACGTCACCAACTTCTGCTGCGGCCCCGACGCATTCTTTCTCGGCTTCCTGCGAAAGATCTTGGGCGACAAGCCATTTCTGGAGCTTGAGCTAGACGAGCACACCGCCGACACGGGCCTGGTGACGCGCTGCGAGGCGTTTTTCGACAGCCTGCGTGTGGGGCGCGAGGCGTTGGCGTGACGATAGCCGATAGCCGATAGCCGATAGCCGATAGCCGATAGCCGCCTGTTGCGGCAAATCTACAATCTACAATCTACAATCTACAATCCGATAAGGGGTAACTATGACAACACAATCTCAAGCACAGCCCGGTACGGTCTACATTCCGGGGATTGGCGACCACTGCGAGGCCATCGCGGCGGCGTTGCGGGCCGTTGGGCAGCCGTCCGAGGCGCTGCCACCAACCTCGCCGGCGAGCTTGGCGACGGGGCTGGCGGTGGGCAAGGGGCGCGAGTGCATGTTCAGCCTGATGATTATCGGCGGGATGCTGCACCGCGCCAAGCAACCCGACTTCGACCCGGAGCGGGCGGCGCTTTTCTTTCCCGACTTTACGCGCAAATGCGTTGGCGTGAACTACCGTTCGCTCTTCCGCGACGCGCTGAGCAGCCAGGGGTTGAGTCAGGTCGAGATTCTTTCGCCCGGCGCGGCCAACGGCTACCGTGGCTTGGGCGAACACCCCGATGTGACCCGCAGCCTCATCTGGCACGGCCTGATCGCCGTTGATCTGCTGATCCGCCTCCAGTTTCAACGCCGCCCTTACGAACTTCAGCCTGGCGCGACCGATTTGGTTTACCGGCGCACGTTGGGGCAAGTGATTGCGGCGATTGAGACGGGCGAGTCGCGCTTGGTCGTGGCGGCGCTAGCGGCTGCCGGGAACGAGTTTGCGGCGGTGCCGATCAAGCGAAGTGCGCCGCGCCCGCGCATCGGGATGTTCGGCGACTTCTACATGCTCTACAACCCCTACCTTTACCTCGACGCGGTGCGCCAGATTGAGGCGCTAGGCGGCGAAGTGGAAATCCTGCGCTTCGCCAAGTTCTTCTACTTCGTCAACTGGCTGCGCCAACAGGACGCCCTTACCCTGGGCAATCGCCAAGGTGCGCTCCAGATCGCCCTTGAGGACGCCTACCAGCACCACGTTGAGGCCGAACTGGTCGCTACCGTGCGCCACCTGCTCACTGACGAACACCCGGTTGAGCCGCCAGCCAGCGTTACGGTTGCCGACATTCAGCGCTACTACCACGTCGGTATCGTCAACGGCGGCTTCAGCGCGGGCGCGGCTGTGGACATGGCGCGGAGTGGCTGCGCCGGACTGCTCCATAGTGTGCCATTCCTCTGCATCGGCAGCATCATCGCCTCGGCGCTGGGCAGCCGGGTGCGCGCCGACTTGGGCCAAATGCCCTGGCTCGACGTGATTTTCGATGCTCAGGGCGGCACCAATGTTCGCACCCGTCTGGAGGCGTTTCTGTTCCAGGCAACCCAGTTTGAGCGGACGAAACTGCGCCACACGCCCGCCAATCACACCCACGTCGCACTGCCGCGCAGCCCACGGGCGACGCCACTCATCCCGCTGGCGGTGCAGCCCGTTGGCGGCGATTAGGCATCTCAGCGATCTACCGGCGATTACTTGACAAAGTTAATCATATAACTATAATATCTCCGGCAATGGTCGCCCGTCCCTAATTCAGCGCCGAATCAATAGACGCCGTCGGATCGGCCTTTCGCATCATGTTGAAGGGGTAAGCTTGTGTGTGCCCAAATTCCGCTCACCGACACCACGGACTGTAGCACTTGTGAGGAAGATTCGGTCGCGTACTACCAAGGCGGGTTGTACTGTAGCGAAGCGCTGTTGAAGGCGTTTGACGAACATTACGACCTGGGGCTCACGCCGGAGTTTCGGAAGATTGCCACCAGCTTCGGGGCGGGCCTGGGCGCAGCCAAATGTGCGTGCGGCTGTCTGACCGGCGGCGTGATGGTGCTGAGCCTCATCGCCGGGCGCAGCACTCCCGAGGTGCCTGAAACCGCCGCCTTCGAGGCCGCCGCTGCCTTGCACGACGCCTTTAAGCAGCAGTACCGCTCCGCCTGCTGTCGGGTGCTAACCAAGCGCTTGGAATGGGGTTCAGCAGAGCATTACGCGCAGTGCCAGCGTTTTGTGGGCGGCACCGCCGAGATGGTCGCGACGATTTTGCGTGAGCAGTTGCACGTTCACCCCAAACAGCCCAGGGTCACGGTGGCCGAGCAGTCACCTAGTTGAGGAACTTTAATGGCTACGTCAGATTTTGACCAGAACGCTCGCCCCGTCGTGAAACCCCTCCTTTCGCGCCGCGATTTCTTGCGCTACGCCGGTTTTGTTTCGGGCGGACTGGCGCTCGCCGCCTGTTCATCAGCGACATCGAATACGCCCGCCGCGCCCGGTGTCACCGCCGCAACGGTGCCGGGTGCCACAAGCTCGGCCAGTCTCGGCAAGGCGGTGATCGCCTACGCCGGCGGCGCGTGCGAAGCGCCTACCTTTATCGCCTACGAGCATGGCTATTTTCAGCGCGAAGGGCTTGAGGTCGAACTGGTCGCCTTGGAGGCCAGCACGCTGAAGGAAGCGCTGGCCGCCGGGAAGATTGATGGCCTCCAACAGACCGCCGATTCGATCAAGGCGATTGAGCAGGGTTTGGGCATCAGGATTACCAGTGGTCTGCACAAAGGCTGCATCCGGCTGGTGGCAGGGGCCGCAACCGGCATCAAGTCGGTCGCCGACCTCAAAGGGAAGGCGGTGGGCGTCCACGTCTTCGGTGGCTTGCCGCAGGTGCTGGTGCAGTGGGCGCTAAGCGACGCCGGACTCGACCCGCTCAAGGATGTGACCTTCAAGGTCTTCCCGCCACCGCAACTCGAAGCGGCGGTGGCGAAGGGCGAGGTGCAGGCTTTCAGCATGTACGATCCCTTCCCGGCAATTGCCCTGAACAATAAGAGTGTCGTCCAGATCTTCAGCACCCACGACAATGCGCCCTATAAAGACATGTACTGCTGCTTTGTCGGCATCGCGCAGGGCGTTGTCGAGCAGCAGCCCGCGAAGGCGGCGGCAATCACGTTGGCGCTGCAAAAAGCCGCCTATTGGGTTTCGCAGAACCAAGCCGAGGCCGCCAAGATTGTCGTGGCGAAGAAATATGTCCCCGCCTCCGAAGAGTTGCTCACCTCGCTGCTCAAGCTGTACGACTATGTGCCGAATGTGGCCCAGGGCAAGGCCCATTTTCTGCGCTATGCCCAGGTGTTGAAGCAGGTGGGCGTGTTGGAGGCGGACACCGATCCGCAGAAGTTGGCTGATTTGGCGGTGGCGACGGTGACCCCTGAGTTTGTCCCCAGTTCGGCGCAGACCAGCAACACTACGGTGGCAGCCTTCCCGGCCCATCTCATCCCCGAACTGAACGCAGCCAGCGCCCAAGTCACGTGCGGCCCTGAGCACGCCCACGCCCACACACAGTCGCGCTTCTACTGCGATTTGGTTGAGGCGGTCTAAAAGAGGCAGAACCGCTTGACCCGTGATGCGTGATCCGTGACTGGGCCGCGCCGTGACGCATCACGCATCACGCATCACGCATCACGCATCACGGGTCACGGCGAAACATCGGCCCGACCCCCGATCCCCGA
>CAIRDL010000247.1 GCA_903877345.1 uncultured Oscillochloris sp.
TAGCCGATAGCCGATAGCCGATAGCCGATAGCCGATAGCCGATAGCCGATAGCCGATAGCCGATAGCCGATAGCCGATAACGGCAAATCTGCAATCTAAAATCTGCAATCTTGTCTCACGAGGAGCAGCGTATGAATGGATCTTCGACCTATCCTGTGCCTGTTGTCCAGCAGCGGTCGGTGGTCTGGCGCAGGAAGCAGCGCGGGCAGGTGATCCCGCTGGCGGCGCTCATTTTGCCGGTGCTGCTCGCCTTCACCCTGTTGGTGGTTGAAGTGGCCGAACGCTGGCTGGAGGTGGCGCTGGTCGAGGACGCACTCCAACAGGCCACGCGCTCGGCGGTGCAGAGTCTCGACTACGCCGCGTTCGCCCGGGGCGAAACGGGGCTGCGGGCCACCGCGCCCTGCATCCGCCGAACGCTGGCCCAGGCGACGGGTGGCCCTTGCGCCGCGCTCATCACCGTCGCCGACCGCTTCTTCCGCACGAACCTGCGCGGGGTGCGCGGGTTGGCGGGCCGCAGTCCCGCCGAAGCCATTGCCACCGTCGCCGCCCAAGTTGAGTGGACGGTTATGCCCGCCGGGGGGAGTTGCACTTACCGCAACGGTACGCAGGTGCCGCCCGATCCCGCGCCGCTGCTCTGCGCTGAAGTTCACCCGACCCTCCAAGGCGTCGTGGGTTGGGGCAATTACACGCCCACGATTGTTGCCGCTGACCGACTTGACCCGGTACGACCCTAGCCGATAGCCGATAGCCGATAGCCGACACCCGATACCCGATACCTGACACCTGATACCTGACACCTGACACCTGACACCTGACACCTGATACCTGACACCTGACACCTGATACCTGACACCTGATACCTGACACCTGACACCTGACACCTGACACCTGACACCTGATACCTGACACCTGACACCTGACACCTGACACCTGATACCTGACACCTGATACCTGACACCTGATACCTGACACCCGATACCTGACACCTGAACGAAAGGACATCGCCCCATGGCCGCCACCACCACGTCCACTACGCCCACGCTGAGTCAAGCGCTGACCCGCAAACGGGCCAACCCGCTCCCGGCCCTGCTCCTCGCGCTGGGGCTGATCGCCGCCGTCAGCTTCGCCGTGCTGGGCTATCTCGAAAGCCAAAAGACGGAGACGGTGGTGATCTTCGCCCGCGCTGTGCCCTACGGCCAGCAGATCACCGCCGAGGATGTCGGCACCGTCACGGTGGCCCTGCACCGTCCGAGCCAACTGGCGGGCCTCACCGATCCCGCCGCCGTCGTGGGCCAGTACGCGGCGCGCAATGTGGGGCAGGATGACTTGGTGCAGCCGACGATGTTGATGACCGCACCGCCGACGCAGCCGGTCTACGCCAATGGTGCCCAGCTTAGCGTGAACATGGTGCCGGTGCCTTTCAGTGTTGCCGCCCTCGGCCCCGTGACGGATCACGACCGGGTGAATATCGGCTTCAGCGATGCCACGGGCGACGCGAGCCTTTGTGATGCGGCAAAAACTGCGGCAGCCAGCGCCGAGCCGACAGCCCTAAGCCCCGCCACAGCGGATACGCCGACGCTGCGCCCTTACGCCTGCCGCTTCCTCAGTTCGGTGCGCGTGCTGTGGCTGGATGGCGGCATTGCGTACTTGGAAATGACACCCTATCAGGCCCAAGCGCTTTGGGCAATGCAAGCTGCGGGCGTCCAACTTTGGGGCGAACGCTACGGCATCGCCTCCGACCCACTGCCCGCGTTTGAGCGCCTCGACTTCGGCCAAGTCAACCCGGAGGAACTGCTGGCCCCGGCCCCGACACCGTTGCCCCGCACCGATCCGCTGGTGCCGCCTAGCATCCCCGGAGCCAACGCCCCGATCCTTGGCGGCGCACGACCGTAGGAGGATGGGGGTTGGGGGTTAGCAAGCCCTGAATATGCACGGCTTAGTTCAACCTCCATCCCCCATCCCCCAACCCTTAACCTCCACGAAAGGAGTCCCTGCGATGTTCCCTAACCAAATGAATGCTCACCTGGACGGCCCATTCGGCAGCAGAGGGACGAGTTACGCCGCCATCACCGAAGAGCTACAGATGCTCGTCCGAAGCGGGCGCATGCGCGACTGTTGGGACATGCCGCCTGATGATGCGTTCGCGCTTGTTGGCGTCGGGGCGGATTTGCTGCCCCAAGATTGGGCACGCATCAACTGGTTCGGCCCGTTGGAGATTTGGCGCGATCCCGAGCACGAGGTTTCCGACATTCTCTACAACGGCCCGCCGACGGAGCCTTTCTACGTGGTGCAGCGCGGTGGCATGGTTTGCACCGGCGTGACGGCCCACCCTGCCTGGATTGAGTGGGTGCAATACCAATTGCTGCTGCGCGGCCACAAACTGCAACTCGGCGACTACGACTGGCCCGCGATGGCCCAAGGTGTCGCCGACCGCCTGCGCTTCGCCATCACCAGCCCGCCCGTCGCCCGCGAGGGCCGCAGTCTCGCCATCAGGCTGCTGCCGGAGCGCTGGCGCACCCTGGACGACCTGCTCCAAGCGGGTATGCTCACCCGCGAGGCGAGCGATCTGCTGTTGGAAGCCCTGGCCTCGGGCGCTTCGCTGCTGGTGTCGGGGCCAACCGGCAGCGGCAAAACGACCCTCACGGCGGCGCTCACCCAGGCGGTCGGGAAGCGGATGCGGCTAGTTTTTGTTGAGGATGGGGGCGAACTGCCCCAAGCGCCGAATAGCCTCCATCTCGAAGTCCCCGCCGAGGCAGGCGGCTTCGCCCGCGCCGTGACCTTCGCGCTGCGACAGAAGCCGAGCTACATCATCGTCGGTGAAGTGCGGGGCGGCGAGGCGATGGCGATGCTCCAGGCGTCTGCCACGGGTCACCCCGGCATCGGCACAATCCACGCGGGTGGCGTGCAAGGTGCCCTGCGGAACCTCGAACGCATGGCGATGATTGGTCTTTCCGCCGAGGCTGGCGGGGGCGGTCAGGCTGCCGCCCAGATTGTCCGGGGGCTGATCACTTCCGACACGGTGAGTCTCATCGTCGCGCAGATCGGGCCGACCGCCCGTGGTCGGCGTACCGTCCTTGCCATTGAAGAAGTGCTGCGGCAAGGTAGTCAGGGCCAGAGCGGTGACATTTTTCCGACCAACCCACTCTTCACGCACAATCCCGCCCAGGATCGCCTCGTCCGTGTTGGCAATGTGAACGCCGCTTGGGGGTTGGGACGGCTGTGACGATGGGGGATGGGGGATCGGGGATGGGGGATCGGGGATGGGGGATCAGGGATCGGGCTACCGGCAAACGGCAGCTTCCGGCGGCGGTCAGCGGTGAGCGGTCAACGGTCAGCAGTCAGCGGTCAGCGGTGAGCGGTCAGCAGTCAGCGGTCAGCAGTCAGCAGTCAACAGTCATAACAACGAAGGAGGAGTCCGATGGAGTTAGTCATGTTCACGGCGATGGATGGGCTACCGGCCCAAATCGAGCAGTTCCGCGACGTGGCGGTGTTGGCCCCTTCGCGCCTCGACCAAGTGACGCGGCTGATCGAGGGGCCGCGTCCGCCCGATGCGTTGTACCTGGATGACACCCGGGCCGCGCCGCTACCTGAGCTGTGGCGCACCGCGACGCTCGCCCGCCGTGTGGGTGTGCGCGTGCTGGTCAATTTCCCCGGCGCGGCTCGCGGTGCCCTCAATGATGCTCAGGGTGCCGGACTGCCCGCCATCGCCGAACGCGATCCGGCGGCGGTGGCTGCTTGGCTCGGTGAGCAGCTTGGCCTTAGTTGCGGTGTTGGGCTTAGTCGGGGTGCCGTCGTCGCCGTCGGGGCGGCCAAAGGCGGTATCGGCAAAACCTTCGCCACCTGTGTGTTGGCCGAGGGTCTGCGGCGGCGCGGCTTGCGCGTGCTGGTCTGGGACAGCGACATCTCGAATCCGGGGCTGGTGCCGGCCTTTCGCATCCCGTCGAGCGCGCCCTCCTACCTGCACCTGATCCAGCGCGGGCCGGCGCACTGGGGACCAACTGGCATCGCGCCCTTTATCTTCCAGCCTGATCACACGCGGGCCTCAAGCGACGGTTGGGGGGCGGTGGATTTTCTGATCGGCTCCCACGCCGTCGCCCGTGCCGAGAACGATGTGCGCCTGCCCGACTGGCAGGGTTTCTACCAAGGTGTGGCCGCTCTCGAAGGCTACGACCTCGTGCTGGTAGACACGCCGCCCGACTATTTGCGCCGCCCCTACGCGACCCATGTGCTCCAAGCGGGCGGCACCGTGGTGCTGCCGTGCCCGCCCGGGGCCAGGGAGCGTATGGGCGTCGGGCACATGCTCGACCATTTGCGCGAACACGCCCCCGAAAGCCTGGAACGCTGCGTCCTGCTGTTCATGGAGCCGGAACGCGGCGTAACCGCCACCGTCAGTGAGGTCATCGCCCTGTTCGCCCGGCGCTACCCGCAGGTGGCGTCCCTCGGCACGCTACCTCGCGCTCCCCGGCTCGCCAGTCTCGCCGACGAGCACGACGGCTATGTCTCCATGCTCGACTTAGGCCCGCACAGCTCCTTCGCCAGCGCCGTCCACGAA
>CAIRDL010000248.1 GCA_903877345.1 uncultured Oscillochloris sp.
AAGCCCTCGATACGGACGGCAACAGCGTGACGGGGGTGATGGGCGAGTTGGTAATCGGCCAACCGATGCCTTCAATGCCGATCTATTTTTGGAATGACCCAGACGGACGGCGCTACCACGAAAGTTACTTCGCGCTCTATCCCGGCAAATGGCGGCACGGCGACTGGGTGGTGATCAACGAGCGGGGCGGCGTGGTGATCTACGGGCGTTCGGACAGCACGATCAACCGCCAAGGCGTGCGGATGGGCAGCAGCGAGATCTACCGAGTGGTTGAGGCGCTGCCTGACGTGCTCGACAGTCTGGTGCTCGACCTTGAGGGCTTGGGCGGCGCCTCGTACATGCCGCTCTTCGTGGTGTTGCGCGAGGGCGAAGGGCTTGACGCGGCGTTAGAACAGCAGATCAAAGCTGCGCTTCGTGTGGCCCTCTCGCCGCGCCACGTCCCCGACGCGATCTTTGCCATCCCCGAAGTGCCGCGCACACTCAGTGGCAAAAAACTGGAGGTGCCGGTAAAAAAGATTCTGCTGGGCGTCCCCGTTGCCCAAGCCGCCAACCCCGACTCACTCAAGAACCCCGCGCTGTTGGACTACTTTGTTGCCCTAGCGGAACAACTCAAGGGCAGGTTTAACCCAACTTGACCCGCTAGGAAAGCGGAAAAATTAAAACCTCTCGTCACCGCGTGACCTGTGATGCGTGATCCGTGACTAGGCCGTGCCGTGACCGATCACGCATCACGGGTCACGACGGAACAATTGAAAAGATCCGCTTCCCCTATAGACTTTCAGAGAAAGCATCTGGGAGCGAGAGCGTCTCGCCCTCACTCCGCCCAGAATCATTCTCTGAAGATCTATAGAGCAAGCCTCGACCAGTCAGAGCGCGGCCCAGTCACGGATCACGCATTACGAGCGGGTAGCACCCGCGCCCAGGCTTGACAGACACGCCGCTGCCCTCTACCATAGATCGTGTGAGCAAACACGGGTTTGCCCGCACTTAGGCACCAAGAGGCTCCGATGTCTGATCTTTTGCAAGGGCTCAACCCTGCCCAGCGCCGCGCCGTCGAGGCAATCTCCGGCCCAGTGCTGGTGCTCGCTGGCCCCGGCAGCGGCAAAACCCGCGTGCTCACCCACCGCATCGCCCATCTCATCCAGACGGCGGGCGTTGATCCTTTGAACCTGCTTGCGGTGACGTTCACCAATCGCGCCGCCCGCGAGATGCGCGAACGCCTTACCACCCTCGTCGGCAAGGGCGTGGCAATGGCGCTCACCGTCGGCACCTTCCATAGTCTCTGCGCTCGCTTTCTGCGCCGCGATATTGTCTACCTCGAACGTGCGCGCGATTTCGTCATTTATGATAGCGATGACCAGGAACGGTTGGTGCGCCGTATGCTGCACGACCTGAACCTTGATGTGAAGCAGTACCAGCCCCGCTCAATCCTGAGCCGTATTTCAAGTGCGAAGAACGAACTCGTTTCCCCCACCGAGTTTAGCCGCATCAATCGTGGCTACCGCGACGAGGTTGTCGCCCGTTGCTACCAGCGCTACCAAGTCCTGCTCCGCGAAGCCAACGCCCTCGATTTCGATGATCTGCTCGTCGAAACCGTGCGCCTCTTCGAGCAACACCCCACAGTGCTGGCCCATTACCAACAGCGCTACCATTACATGTTGGTTGATGAGTATCAGGACACCAACCGCGTGCAATATGTGTTGGTGCAACAACTCGCGGCGCAACGCCGCAATCTGTTTGTGGTGGGCGATGAAGATCAGTCGGTCTACGGTTTTCGGGGGGCCGATGTGCGCAATATTCGCTCGTTTGAACAGGATTACCCCGAGGCCCAGGTGATCTTGCTCGAACAGAACTACCGCTCCACCCAAGCGATTCTCGACACCGCTCAAGCAGTGATCAGCGCCGACGCTGGACGCAAACACGTCAAGCAACTCTGGACTGAAAACAGCGCTGGCATCCACGTTGCGCTTTACAAAGGCTACGACCAAGAAGCCGAAGCTGCCTTTGTCGCCGACGAGATTGTCCAACTGGTTGCGTCCGGCACCTTTACCATGCGGGACTGCGCGGTGCTGTACCGCACCAACGCGCAGTCCCGTGCCCTTGAAGAGGCGTTTTCGCGGCGTGGGCTGCGCTACCAGATTATCGGCGGCATCCGTTTTTGGGAGCGCAAAGAGGTCAAGGATGTCCTCGCCTACCTACGCTTTGCCGCCAATCCTTTTGATAGCGTCAGCCTGACCCGGATCCTCAACTGGCCCACCCGTGGCATCGGCGAGCGCACCGAAATCGAGTTGGCCCGTTGGGCGGCGCAACTGGGCGTGCCGCTCTTCCAAGCGCTCAAGGAATTGGACAACGAACATGCGGCGTCACCCTTTAGCGCCCGCACGATCAACATCCTCCGCAGTTTCCTTTGCCTCACCGAAGAGCTTAACGCCGCCTGTCGCCAACTGCCCCTGGTTCAATTCATCGCCCACTTGTTAGAGCGGGTGCCGGTGCGTGAGACGCTTGTCCGTGAATACAAGACGAACGAGGCTGATGAACGTTGGCGCAATGTCGAGGAACTGAGCAACGTTGCCAACCGCTACAGCGCGTTGCCGTTAGAGGAGCAATTGCCCACGTTCCTTGAGGAAGTCGCCCTCGTCGCCGATGTGGATAAGCTTGACCAAATGGCCGATGCCGTCACCTGCATTACGCTGCACCAGGCCAAAGGGCTGGAATACCCCGCCGTCTTCTTGGTTGGCCTTGAAGATGGCTTGGTGCCCCACAGCCGTTCACTTGATCAGCGCGATCAGCTTGAAGAGGAACGTCGCCTGCTCTACGTGGGCATGACCCGCGCCAAACAGCGCCTCTACCTCTGCCACGCCGGTCGCCGGATGAGCTTCGGCCACACCGCCACCACAATCCGCTCCCGTTTCCTCGAAGACATCCCACCGGCACTGATCAAATCGCCAATGCGGCAGCGGGCCGTCGCGGCGGTGCCGCAGCTTGGCATCGCCGGGCGGAACAGCGGCACGGCAACCAACCGCGAGGTTGCCCGTGCCTCGGTGGTGGCGATGCCGCCCACTAAGCCTAGCGCGGCGAACACCGTGCCTGCGCGCCTCCCCCAGAAGCCACGGGTGGTGACGTTCTTCGCCGGTCAGCGCGTGGCCCACACCCGTTTCGGCGAAGGCGTCGTCGTGAGCAGCCGCCTCATTGATGGCGACGAAGAAGTGACGGTCAGCTTTACCGACCGTGAGCGCCGCCTTCTAGCGGAACTTGCTGGCCTCGTGCGCGTTGAGGCGTGATTCGTGACCCGTGACCCGGTCGCGCCCTGACCGATCACGCATCACGTCTTACGGGTCAAGATCCCTGCTTCAGTTCCTCAACCAAGAACTCGCGCATGGCACGGGCAGCGGGCGAAGCGGCCCGGTCGCCGCGCCAAACCAGCCCTAGCGAACGTCGGAGCTTCTGGTCGCTGACGGGCAAGGCCACCAAATCGCTGGTGTTCTGAACGGCGAGGCGCGGCACGAGAGCCACCCCGATACCCGCCACAACGAAGCGCAACAGCGTGTCCGTCTCGCCGCCATCGAGCACCACCCGTGGGGCGAAACCGGCGGCCTGACATGCGTTCAGCGTGGCCTCGCGGAGTTCGTAATTCTCTGGTGAGAGCACCCAGGGTTCATCCTTGAGATCGCTGATCTGCACTGTCGTGCGGTTCGCTAACGGGTGATCCTTCCAGACCGCAATCACCATCTCTTCAGTAAAGAGCGGCACCACGGTCAGATGTTCATCTTCAACTGGCAGCGTCACCACCGCCACATCCGTGAGGCCGGTCTCAAGCAGATCAAGGAGCGTTTGCACCCCAGCTTCGTGGAGGCGCAGTTCGATCCCAGGGTAGCGTTTGTTGAACGCGGCGAGTACCGTCGGCAGCAGTTGCGTGCCCACGGTGGGCGGGGTGCCAATCGAGGCTCGCCCTCGCCGCAGGCCGATTCGTTCGGCCATCTCGGCGCGAGCCGCCTCAACTTGGGTCATGGCAGCCCGGGCGTGGGGTAACAGCGCCTCACCCGCCTCGGTGAGCCGCACATTCCGGCCCACGCGGTCAAAGAGCGCCACGCCCAATTCCTGCTCAAGCTGACTACTCTGCTTGCTCAGTGCAGGTTGGGCAATGTGCAACTCAGCCGCCGCCCGCGTTACGTGGGAGTGGCGTGCTACCGCCTCGAAGTAGCGCAAATGTCGTA
>CAIRDL010000249.1 GCA_903877345.1 uncultured Oscillochloris sp.
CAGGATCGAAAATGGCAAAATCGCCAACTACCAAGCGGTCGTGCCGAGCACTTGGAACGGCTCGCCCCGCGACGTACGCGGTCAGCCTGGGCCTTGGGAGCAAGCCCTCATCGGGACACCCGTGGCCGACCCCACGCGGCCCATCGAAATCCTGCGGGTAGTTCACTCGTACGATCCGTGTATGGCTTGTGCGGTCCACATCGTTGATCCGCAAAGCGGGGCAACGACTCGCGTGCGGGTGCGGTAGCGACAACCTTGCGCAAAGCCGCTTGATCCGGGGGACTTCTATGCTATGCTTGCCCAAGAGCAAACGTGTGCCCAGTTCAGCCTGCTGAACAGTCGGGCTGGGTTTGCACTAAGGGATGCGGAAAATTTAAAATGTCCCGGTCGTCGTGTGTCTCGTGTTGCGTGATCCGTGACTAGGCCGCACCCTGAGCGATCACGGATCACGGATCGCGCATCACGAGTCACGGCGGGATAATTAAAAAGATCCGCTTCCCTAACTGCTGACGTTCAGAGGGCGAAGCAGGTGCGGCGTAGCCGCATCATTGTCGTAGGAACGGAGAAGCATTCTATGAAAGATCCCGGTGCGTTCGCAGACACCCGACCTAACTGCGGGGACGATCAGGCCCTGCACATGCGTTGCCTCACCGCCACGCCGAGTGAAGGGCTTGCCCATGTTGCGGCCCGCCCTTGGATGTTGGCGCGCCCGCTAGTCACTGCGACAGTGCTGCTCCTCGCTGGCGGCATCGGCATCGCCAGTGTAGGGGTCGCCCCAGTTCGTGCCGAGCCAAGCACCACCGCGCCGTTGCTCGCGCCAGCGCCGGTAGACCCAGGCGTGCTGGCCGACCTACAACTCACCGCGATATTGGCGCAACTTCTGGCGACCCCTGTGCCTCCCCGAGCTGAGCAAGACCTCTTGACCCACTTGCTCGCCAGTGCGCCGCCTGCCGCGCCGCCCGCCGCCGTGAGTTTTGCCACGGTGGCGCAACTCCCCGCCGCTGCCTACAGTTACAACCCAACCGTGGTGCAACTGCCGATGATTGCCTTAGCTGATAACGTCCCGCCGCCGCCGCCTTCCCTGCCCGCGCAGAACATCACGGCCCAACAGCCCCCACCCGGGTATGTGCAGCCTCCAGGCTATCAGGACGGGGTGCCCTTCGGTGGACAAATTGGCGCAGTACCGCGCCTTACGACGCCCAAGCCCGTGATCGTGACGCCCAAGCCTGTGATCGTGACGCCCAAGCCTGTGACGACGTGGCCGACCACCTATGTTGTGCGCGTCGGCGATACGCTGTCGAGCATCGCCTTGGCCTTCTATGGGGATGTCGCCTATGCCCCTGCGATTTGGGAGGCTAACGCCCGCCTGATTGGGGGCAACCTCAACCTGATTTTTGCTGGCGACCGCCTGGTGCTCCCGGTTTTTACCTTGACGAGGCCGGTCAGTACTGGTGCCGTGGCCCTGCCCGCCCGTGGCCCGATCAGCCAGCGAGCCGCCTACACCATTCAGCCCAACGATTTTCTGCGCTGGATGGCGCAGCGCGCCTATGGCACTGAGCGCTCGTGGCCGACGATTTACAACGCGAACCGGAAAGTTCTCGGCCCGAACCCCGACTTGATCTATCCGCAGGTTACGGTGTACATTCCGTAGGTGGTTTCAGGGATCAGGGATCAGGGATCAGGGGTCAGGGATCAGGGGTCAGGGGTCAGGGTTATCGTTGGCGCACACGGGAAAGCTGATCTGAACCTTGTCCAAGGCCGCGACG
>CAIRDL010000250.1 GCA_903877345.1 uncultured Oscillochloris sp.
GGTTCGATGACCACGGGCGGCGGTTCGATGACCACGGGCGGCGGTTCGATGACCACGGGCGGCGG
The DNA here is from genome assembly GCA_903877345.1 of uncultured Oscillochloris sp. GTDB lineage: Bacteria > Chloroflexota > Chloroflexia > Chloroflexales > Chloroflexaceae > CAIWXH01. The sequence goes on from CAIRDL010000250.1 coordinate 66, forward strand.
TTCGATGACCACGGGCGGTTCTGGCTCTAAGGGGAGCGTAGGCGTGACAACCGCTTCCTCCAAGCCCAAATGCGTGCGCAACAGCTTCGGCAGCGCCTCGGGTGGGTGGGGGCCACGGGCGAGGGTTCCGAACCCGGTGACGAGAACGAGGCCCTCAGGCTCGATGACCGCGAACGCCGGGCGCTGGCGCAGGCGGCGAAAGATCGTCAGGAGTGCAGTATCACCCCCTGCGGTACGCTCGATCACGGCGAGGGAGGCAGCCTGGGCGGACACGCTCGCCGCAACATCATCCGTAGGGGCTAGGGTGGTCACTGCGTAACCGGCAGTGACGAGCGCCGCAAGGATGGGCGCAAGCCGAGGCTGGTCGGTACCGATGACGAGGGCCAACGGCGGATCAGGGCGCACAGTGCTGGTACCCATGATCAGGCGACGGCATGATAGACGAGGTGTACCTGTTCCCCATGCTGATCAACCATCTGGGCAACTGCAGCCATCTGATCCTTGAGCAGCACACTGAGTGGCAACGAACCGCTATAGGTAACGGCAATTGCCAACTCAAACTGCTCATACTCAACCAACCGTATCCCTTCAATGCCGGGCAACTGGCTCAACTGGTCAATTAAATCGGAAGCGATCACAAAGCTCTGGACACCCCTAAAGAGTACCTGATACTCATAGACGTAATCAGCTTCCGCTGGCTGGGGCGGCGCGACCGTTACTGTTTCAAGGGGCAATGTCAGGTCGTCGTGCGGCTTGACCGTATCAGTACGTTCCTCGATCACCTCACCGATAGAGAGAGGCGGGTCGGGTGAGACTGCTGGTGCGGTAACGAAGCTTGGTGTTGCTGCCGAGAGGGGGCGCAACAGGTCGCTAAGGGCACGCTGGAGTTCGGCGAGGCGAGCGGAGAGTTGGCGCGTCTCGGCAAGCACGCGATCACGTTCGGCATACGCCTCGCGGAGCATCCGTTCCCGTTCGGCACGGGTCGTCGCTCGCTGTTGGGCGATCTCCGTCTCAGACTGACGCCACGCCTGGGCAATCTCCGTCTCGGCCTGACGGCGCGTTTGGGCTAGACCTGTTTCGTGGGTGCGCCGCTCATCGGCGAGGGCCGTGCGGAGTTCATTCACCTCTTGGCGAAGCGCCGCCCGTAACTGGAGTTGATCCTGATGCTGCCGCCGATAGCGAGCCATCAAGTGTTCGGTCTCTTCCTCCAGTTGTTTAGTAAACTCACTCCCTAAATGAACTGTCTGCTTAATACTCGCTTGAACCTGTTGTTCCATCATTTGGTACAAACTGAGACGTTTCTGAATCCATTCGGTGAAGCGTTGCTCTTCCTCGGGTGAAACATCTTGGGCATTGTCCTGCTGAGGACTAAACTGTAGCTCAGATCTGATGTCCATAGCAGCAGCCTCATGGTATATTTTCGACACTATGTTCGGCCCAATTATACCGCCCCCCCCCCATGTGTCAAGTTAGCACGTATGGGCGACCATTGCGTAGCTAGTGATCTGACGCAAAGCCGCAAAGCCGCAAAGCCGCAAGGAGCGTGTGGTTGTAGGGTTCAACTGTCAAGCTGAAATGGCTGATTCTGAACCGTGCCTAAGACAAAGTTCTAGGCTACTTTACAGTCTTGGCTGGCGCACGGCTTCCTGACGCGCTCGACCTGAAACCTGAAACCTGAAACCAATGCCCCCCGACTACACAGCCCTCCATGCGCCCCATCTAGCCTTACTGCGCGCAGCCCTTGAGGCGGCAAGTCCGTCTGGTGCGCGGGCGGCGGTGGATTTGGCCTGCGGCACTGGCAGCAAAACCGCATGGCTAACAGGGGTTTGCGCGCCAAGAGCGTTGGTACTCGGCCTTGATTGTGACCAAAGCGCCCTGCGGCATGCCCACCACGAAGCGCTCGGCGGCGTTTGGCTTGCCGCCGACGCCCACGCCTTGCCCTTGCGTCCCGGCACGGTTGATCTGCTGTGGTGCATAGCGGCGCTCAGTCGCTTTGCCGATCAAAAGCGAGTGCTGGCTGAGGCATGGCGGGCGTTGGCCCCCGGCGGGACGCTTGTGGTGGCGACGGCGACCGAACGTTGGGTGCGCCTACGCCATTGGGCGGCGCATCACACCGCCACGCTGGCCCCGCCCGCCGACGACTTGGGGGCCGATGTGCGCGCCACCCTGATGGCGGTCGGGCCAGGCGAGGTTGCGCTGACGGCGTATCTGCTTGACCCGCCGGGGCTTACGCCGCTAGCCGCCCGGTTGCCGTTAGCCGACTTCGCACCCGAGCCTTCGCTCGCCATCGGTGAGCCTGAGCCGCTGCCGGTGCTATTGGTTGGCGTGCTGCACCGCATCACAGCCGAGCGTTAGGCAATGGAAAACGTTTTACTCCGAGAATCCCTGGCGAGCCGCGTCGGGTGGCGCAAGCTGGGTAAAGATCGCCATCTGGCTTGGTGCGCCAACCTCAGGATCCTCGGGGCCAACAGGGGCAAGGCGCACCCGATACCCGAAGCGCGCCGCCACCCGCGCACTCCACGCCTGCAACTCGGCGCGAGTCCACTCAAAGCGGTGGTCGGCGTGACGGTAACTGCCGCTCGGCAGCGTTGTGTAGCGGACGTTGTATTCGGCGTTGGGCGTCGTGATGACCACGGTGCTGGGCCGCGCCACTTCAAATAACACCCGCTCGAAGGTGCCAAGCCGCGCCTGGTCAAGATGCTCGATCACCTCCACGACAGCGGCAGCGTCGTAGCCAATCAGCCGTTCGTCGCGGTAGGTAAGCGAACCCTGGATCAGCGTGACGCGCTGCTGTTGGAGCGGCGGCAGGCGTTCCAACCGAGACTGGGCGCGGGCCAGCATCCGCGAGGCGACATCAAGCCCCAAGATGGTCGTGAACTGCCCCTCGGCGAGGAGCAGCCGGATGAGGCGGCCTTCACCGCAACCCAAGTCGAGCACGCGGCGCGCACCAGCCTCTTTCAGCACCGCCACGGTCGCCGCGAGCCGCTGCTGATGCAGGCGCACCCGTGGCGGCTCCGGCGCATCCGGCTCAACCACTGCTTCGCTCGGCGCTTCATCAGGTTCCGGTTCGCCCGCTTCGCTGGCTTCTTCTTCAACCAAACGCGCCAGCGCTGTGCGTACCAAATGGTGGTGCTTGAGATAGCGGGCCGTAATCAGTTCCCGTTCGGGGTGCGCGGTCAGCCAACCCGCGCCGCGCCGCAGCAACTTGTCAATCTCGTCGGCCCCGAAATAGTAATGTTTGTCGGCATCCAGCACCGGAATGAGCACATACAGATGCGCCAACAGGTCGCAGAGACGCACCTGCCCACGTAGCGTCACGGTGCGATAATTGCTCTCGCCCCAAGCAGGGAACTGCGGGTCAAGTGGGTGGCCCGTAGTTTCAACGGTATAGCCCAACGGCGTAAAGAGACGCGGCACCAGCGCCTCGTTACCGCGCACGGGCAACACCGCCAGACATGCTTCCAGGGGAAGTGGCGTGGCCGCGAGGTCAGGGCGTTCACGGCAGCGCCCGCTGAGGCCGGTGGCGAAAACTTCGGCGAGGGTAACGCTGAGGAACGAAGAGGCGACGTAAGGGCGGTCGTTGACATACTGGTCGAGCAGACCCTCGCCGTGGTCGCCGCGCCCACGCACCAAGCCCACGGGGTCAATATCGAGCAGCAGCGCGACCGTGCAGCGCGCCTCCGTAGCTTCGGGGTAGAAGACGTGGGCCGTGCCAAAGCGCAGGACGAAACTCTGGCTGCGGGCCGGGTGTTTCGCCAGTAAGAAGCCCAAATCGGTCGCCGGAGTGTGGGTGGTTGAAATGGTGAGGAGCATAAGCGTACGTTGCGCCCCCAAACACCATCAGGTGACGCCAAACAACCCCATGAACTGCGCCCAGAGTCCCTGAAAAAAGGCTGGGAGGCGGGCAAAGAAGTTCGGGTCGAAGATAAGGATCGCCCCGACCCCAACGATGAGGGCCAGCCCCACCGCCAACAGGATCAACAGCCAGCGTGGCAGCGTGCGCGGCAGCGGTATCCCGCCGAGGGCGGGCAGGGGTGTCACGACTACACTGTAGTTTTGGGCCTTCAGTTCGTCGAGAATGGTGGTTGCATCGAGGCCCAAATAGTCGGCATACGTCTTGAGCATCTGGGGGGCAGCGGGGCCACGGGGCAGCAGTGTGAACTTCTCGTCCTCCATCGCCTGGAGGTAGGACATCCGAATCTTCAGTTCATTTTCGATTTGCACCAACGTCAAGTGGCGCTGGATGCGTTCGGCGCGCATCTGTCGTCCAAGGCCACCTTCACCGACCTGGGGTGCGGGTTCGACCGCTTGATGGGGCAGCGGGGGCGCGGGCGTGCGGAGCAAAGCCATCTCCTCGGCCTCGCTCATAAAGACTGACTCGTCTGCGGTGGGGCCACGGCGCGTGTTGCGGCGCGAGGGATGGAGCGGCGAAGGGATGCCGCCGTTGCTCGCTGCGGTGGGCGGAACGCGGGCGGGCGCAGATTCGGATGCGGGAGCGGCGACGGGCCTTGCGATAGGCGCGAAGGTGACGACCGGCTTCTGCACGGGTGTTGGTGCGCCGACGGCGACTGTCAGGGCCATGCGGGCGCGGATGCGGGCCACTAACTCGATTGAACGGTAGGGCTTAGTCAGATAGTCAACCGCCCCCTCGTCCAAGGCCCGCACCACATCCTCTTCGCGGGAGGCACCGCTCAGCACCAGCACCGGCGTTTCCGCCGCTAACCGCCGCAACAAGTCCCAGCCTTTATCGTTGCCCGTGCGTACCTCAAGGATGACCATATCGGGGCGATGCTCGACGTAGAGTTGCTCGCCATGACTGAGGTCACTGCTTTTTTCTATCTGGAACCCAGCGTCTTCGAGTTGGAGGCCCATCCGCGCTAAGAGGGCCACATCATCGTCTATAATCAGAAGCGAAGGCAAGGCCGCTACTCCTCTACCGCATCGGAATCGGACACTGAAACTAGCCAGATGAGCAGACATTATACCATTTATGCAGAGTCTCTACGATGTCCTTGTCGTGGGTGCCGGCCACGCTGGCTGTGAGGCGGCGGCGGCGGCGGCACGGATGGGCTGTCGCACCCTATTACTCACCGGCGACCTCGACAAAGTGGCCCACATGGCCTGCAACCCCAGCATTGGCGGGCCAGCCAAAGGCCATCTCGTGCGTGAAATTGACGCAATGGGCGGGCTGATCGCCCACGTCACTGACCGCACCGCCATCCAGATCCGCCTGCTCAACGAGAGCAAAGGCCCGGCTGTCCAATGTTTGCGCGCCCAGTGCGACAAGCGCCTCTACACCCAGGTGATGAAACAGACGCTTGAAGCGCTGCCGCAGCTTGAACTTCGGCAGGCGCTTGTGGAAGGCATCGCGCCGCCCACTGCGGACGGTGTTAGCGCTTCGTTCACCGTTGTGACCCAAACGGGGTGGATCTACCGCACCCGCACGCTCATTCTTACGACGGGTACGTTCCTGCGGGGGCGAGCCATCACTGGTGCGGCGACGTGGGCTGCCGGACGGGCGGGCGAGGCTCCGGCGATAGCGCTTGGCGCAAGTCTGGCGAGCCTCGGGTTCCCGCTGGTACGCCTAAAGACGGGCACCCCGCCGCGTCTTCACGCCCGCAGCATTGATTTCACCCAAACCGAGGTGCAACCCGGCAGCACCGTGCCGCGCTATTTTGGGCATTATTACGCCGAGCCGCCGCCCCCGCTCGCCTTCAGTGGTGCCCCCGCCGCACTGTATCCCCACGCGACACTCACCGGATGGCGGCCCCAACTTCCTTGCTACCTCGTCCACACCACCCCGGAATTTCACGCCATCATCAGAGCCAATCTGGATCGTGCGCCGCTCTTTAGCGGCATGATCGAGGGCGTTGGGCCACGTTACTGCCCCAGCATTGAAGACAAAATCGTGCGCTTCGCCGATAAAGCGCGCCACGGGCTTTTCCTTGAACCCGAAGGCTGGGCGACCCACGAAATGTATCTCCAGGGTTGCAACACCTCGCTGCCGGAAGATGTGCAGTGGGCGATGCTCCGCACTATTCCCGCGCTGCGCGAGGCTGAACTGATGCGGATCGGCTACGCGATTGAATATGATGCGGTCGCTACGGGCGAGGTGGGGGCGGATCTTCAGGCGCGGCGGATGCCCGGTCTCTTTCTCGCCGGTCAGATTAACGGCACGACCGGCTACGAGGAAGCCGCCGCCCAAGGCTTGATGGCGGGTATCAATGCGGCCCGGCGCGTCCAAGATCAGCCCGCCGTTGTGCTTAGGCGCGACCAAGCCTACCTCGGCGTGTTGCTTGACGATCTCGTCACCAAAGCGATCCACGAACCGTATCGGATGTTTACCAGTCGGGCGGAGTACCGGCTGCTGTTGCGCGGCGACAACGCCGATTTGCGCCTTACGCCATTGGCTCGCGAGTTGGGTCTGGTTGACGCGGCACGCGCCGCTGCGGTTGAAGCGCGCCGCGAGGCGGTGGCAACCTTGCGCGCCGCCCTTGAAGGGCGCAGGATCTTTCCTTCGGCGCTGGTGAACGCGAGCCTGGCAGCGGCGGGGGTGGCTACGCTGAATCAGCCTGCCAGTGCCGCCGAGCTTTTGGCGCGTCCGGCGGTGCATTACGAGCAACTGTGCGTCGCACTGGATCTGCCGGTCGCGCCCGCCCATGTGGCCGAAGTGGTCGAGATTGAATGCAAGTACAGCGGCTACATCGTCCGCCAACAGCACGAAGTTGAGCGCATGCAGCGGTTGGAGGGTCGCCGCATTCCCGCCGACCTCGACTACGACGGGGTGCTTGGGCTGCGGAACGAGGCGCGACAAGTGCTGAAGCGTTTCCGCCCCGCCACGCTCGGCCAAGCGGCGCGGCTCGCTGGCATGAACCCCGCCGATGTCGCCATCGTCCTCTTTGCCCTAGAGCGACAGCGCAAGTTGTCGCCGCCCGCGTCAGGGTAGGGCAAGCGTGGCCTGCGCTTAGACAAAGTTTCAGATTGCAGATTTTATAGATCTTCAGATAGGGCAGCGGATCTTTTCAACGGTTCTGTCGTGACCCGCGATGCGTGATCCGTGATCCGTCAGGGCACGACTCGGTCACGGATCACACATCACGGGTCAAGCGGTGACGGGACGTTTTTAATTTTCTGCTTCCCTAAAGGTTGACGCTGCCGCACTATGCTGGTACGGTGAATAGGAGGCAATAACCACAAAGGAACGAAGACCATGAGCAGTTGGGCGATTGATAATGCACACTCGGCGATCCAGTTCACTGTCCGGCACCTAATGATCTCGAAGGTGCGCGGGCGCTTCCTCACATTTAGCGGTACGGTGAATTTTGACGAGCAGACCCCGGCTAATTCATCGGTGAGCGTGCAGATTGAGGCCGACAGCATTGACACCCGCGACGAGAAGCGTGACGCGCACCTCAAGTCACCCGAGTTTCTTGATGTCGCGGCGAGTCCCTACTTGACGTTCGTCAGCAAACGGATTGAGGTGGTGGACGCCAGCCACGGCCAGATCATTGGCGACCTGAGCATCCGTGGCGTCACGCAGGAGGTGGTGCTCGCCACCGAGTACGCCGGTCAGGCCAAAGCCCCGTGGGGTACCACCAGCGCTGGCTTCAGTGCCAGCACGAAAATTAACCGCAAGGACTGGGGCTTGAACTGGAATGTGGCGCTCGAAACCGGCGGCGTCCTCGTCGGCGAAGAGGTGATGATTGAACTTGAGTTAGAGATTATCAAGCAGGAACCCCAAGCAACAGGCGCGGCCTAGACTAAAGAGGAGTCAAAGCTTTCGTCGGCTGAAGCCTTGACTCCTCTTCGCAACTTGGTTACAGCCCCCGCATAATCTGCCAATACGCCGCCATTTGTTGGCGGCGCAGCCCCCGCCGGTGCCCCAACACCCACTTTAGCGCCTCAACAACACTCGCGTAGCCAAAACTCAAGCGCAGATAGGCCCGTAGCAGTCCGGCGACGCGCCAGCCATACCACATCCGGGCCAGCAACAGCTTGCTCTGGTTAAAGTTGCGTTGACGTTGCACCACCGCTTGGTCGCTGCTTTTTCCCTCATAGTGCGTAATCACCGCCTCGGGCAAATACCAGACCGCCGCGTGGCCCCAAGCCGTCTGAAGGCGCTGCTGCCACTCCAGTTCCTCGCTGTACATGAAGAAGCGTTCGTCGAGCAGCCCAGCCCGCCTAAGCGCCGCGACGCGAACGAGCAGCGCCGCGCCGACCAGCCAATCAACCGGCTGCGGCTCCGTGTCGGGCTGGGCCGCGCAGTGGTAACGCTGTGCCCACGGATTGCTCGGCCACAGGCGGGCGAGGGCGGTGCTTTCCCAAAACAGCGTGGCGACGGTCGGAAAGCGGCGGCGCGACGACTGCGCCGTGCCGTCACCGTAGCGCAGGTGCGGGCCGACGACTGCCAGCGCAGGCCGCGCTTCAAGCGCCTGCACGAGGCGCGGCAGTGCGTCGCCCACCGGCACCGTGTCGGGGTTCAGCAGCAGCACGTAGCGCGCCCGCCCTTCACGCAGCACCGCCCGCAACGCCAGATTATTCCCGCCCGCAAAGCCCAGATTGGCCCCGGACGCGATCAGCCGCACGGTCGGAAATTCGGCCCGCAGCAGCGCGGGCGTCCCGTCGTGACTGGCGTTATCCACAACGAAGATCTCGTAGCGCAAGCCACTGTCGGCTAGCGAAGCATGAACCGCGTGCAAGCAAGCGCGGAGCAGGTCGCGCACGTTCCATGTCACGATGATGATCGCCAGGGTCAGTGGTTCACTCATATTCTGATCAGCACAATTACTTGCCTTGCGGCATGTTTAAAAACAGGCGGTGTTAGGCCGTAGACAAGGTTTCAGGTGCCGGGTGTCAGGTTTCAGGTCGAGTGCATTAGGGAGCCTTGCGCTTGCCAAGACTGTAAAGGCAATAGAGCAAAAGTAACGCTGTGAGATTTGTCACGCTGAGCGAAGCGAAGCGTCCCGGCGGACAATATGAGTGCCGAGACCCTTCGCTTCGCTCAGGGTGACAGCGTGTCTTTTGCGGTAGTGCCTGTAAAGTAACCATGAACCTTGTCATAGCGACAAGAAATTCTGCGTCTCTACGAACCCTGCCATTGTACGGTATCTCGTGGCGCGCTTTTGCCACCCCAATTTCGTCCCTTGTTAGGCACCCCCAAGCAGCCTATCAACGCTATAATGGGCGCATGGAGCTGCACGGAGGGAGGCGCACATGAGCGACGATGAGCTGAAAGTGATCTGGTACGAGGAACTCGGTTTTGACATCGGGGCGCGTGTAACGA
>CAIRDL010000251.1 GCA_903877345.1 uncultured Oscillochloris sp.
ACGGTCGCCAATCTCGTCAACAGCGTGGTTGTGACGCCCACCGTCGCCGACGCCACCGCCACCGTCACGGTGAATGATGGCAGCGCCGCGAGTGCCGTTAGCCTGAACGTTGGCGCGAACACCATCACCATCGTCGTCACGGCCCAAGATGGCACAACGAAGCGAACCTACATCGTCACGGTGACGCGGGCAGCTGCCTCGGCCTCCAGCAACGCCGACCTGAGCGGACTCACTCTGAGTGACGGCACGCTCAGCCCGCACTTTGCGGCGGGCACGACAAGCTACAGCGCCACGGTCGCCAATCTCGTCAACAGCGTGGTTGTGACGCCCACCGTCGCCGACGCCACCGCCACCGTCACGGTAAACGATGGCAGCGCCGCGAGCGCCGTCAGCCTGAGCGTCGGGGCGAACCCCATCACCATCGTGGTCACGGCGGAGGATGGGACGACCAAGACCTACATCGTTACGGTGACGCGGATTGGGGCGGCGGAAGTCGAGATCACCCAGAGCTACAAACTGGTGAAAGAGCCGACCACGCTGGCGGCCATCGCGAACACCTTGACGCTGACGATTACGGTGCGGAACCACGGCCCCGATGCGGTGACGGGCGTTGTGGTGGCGGATAGCTTCCCGGAAGCTGCGGTCGGCACCGTCTGGACGTGGACGTGCGTCGGGGCAGGCGGCGGGGTCTGTGGGAACGCCAATGGCACGGGGAATTTGAACGAGGTGTTGGGGCTGTTGCCCAAGGATGGCAGCGTCACCTTCGTCGTGACGGGGTCGCTGCTCAATCCGAACAACTGGCGCAACACGCCCGCCGTGACGACGCCGACCGGGGTGGTTGACACCAGTACGGCGAACAACAGCGTCACGGTCGGCAATTTCATGACGTTTGTGCCGCTGATTGTGCGGTAGGGTTAGGGTTCAGGGGCTAGTAGTCCGTAAAGGCAATAGCGCAAAAGGAACGCTGTGAGCTTTGTCACGCTGAGCGCAGCAAAGCGTCCCGGCGGGCGATGGGGATGCCGGGACCCTTCGCTTCGCTCAGGGTGACAGCGTGCCTTTTGCGGTATTGCCCATAAAGTAAATCTTCTGGTACAAGTGCTAGCTTCGACAAGCTCAGCCAGCGTCTGTTGGCTGAGCTTGTCGAAGCCAACGCTTTTACAAGAAAACTTAATTTACGGGCTAATAATACCTTCGAGTAAAGTGCCACCCATGTTAGGACGAAGCCGATCCGGTATCAGTCATGCTGTGGTGAAACTCTGGGTAAGCAGGCCATAGAGCAGATCGTCAATCAGATGGCGTGCCTTCTCTGGATTGCTGGGTAGCCGTGGCATAAGGCGTAACATCTCGCTGAGCCGCGGATAGCGTTGCAGGATGTTACTGGTCACTTCTGCGTAGCTGGTACCTGCCGCAGCGTGACTGGCGAGCTCAAGGTGGCGCAGCAGGTCTGCGTTTTGCGCGATCTGGTGGTAAACATCATCATAGCTCGTCTGGATCACGACCACCTTCGTCAGAATGGACAGTGTATCTGGGCTTATATCTTGCTGCGCGACCTTACGCAAATCATGCAGGAGCGCCAGGATGTTGAGGGTACGCTTCACGCTGCGCGGGTTTGCGGCCACGCCTGTAGCAATCAGCGCCGTGCAGTGACTCAGCGCAGGTTGATGCGTCGCGCACCAACGTGCCGCAAAATGCTCGATCTGCTCTCGACTCAGTGGCGGAATGCTGAACGGGATCTGGATAATCTTGTCCAGATAGCTCCGGGCATTGACGGTCGCCTCACCACTAACCCCGTAGCGTATACGCATTCCTTCTTCGACCACCCTGCGATCCATGCCCAAGACGAAGATGCAATTGAGCGGTGATCCGTCTATGGAGTCAAAAAAGATCTTGATCGATTCGAGAACACTAATCGCCTGCTCCGGCAAGCAACGATCCAAGTCGTCAATGAAAATCACGAGCCGCCGCCCGGTCGTGGTGACAAAGCGATGAATAAGCTGCTGAAACTCAGCCTTGAACTGCTCAATGGATTGAACATGCTCACGCAGCTCTTCACGTTCACGTACATTGAGTAGGCTGAAGAGATCTTTTACATCTTGGCCTTCCGCCAGCGCATTCTCTAGTGTTTTTGCCAGCTCTGAGCCAACTGCCGGTACCATACGCAGCGCAGCCCGCACGGCCAAGAGCGTCGCGGTCTGCATATTAAGCTCAAAGCCCTCATGCTGACGATAAACCTTGCTGCGATAAAGGCTGGTCTCGAGACGGGTGAGTTGCTCGTTCAGCTTCTTGCGAAGAGTCGGCGCATCAAGTTGTGTATCGGCGAGCAGTGCCTCGAGCGTGCGCTGGTTCAGGAGTTGATCCTGGAAGGCTGGGTTACGGAAACAAGCGATGATCGTCAGCAGCAGGGCGCGCCACAGTGCATCTTGCTGTTGGGCATAGGCCCAGGCGTTAAACCAGATGCCCAGTTCCTGGGAGTGCAGCTGGGCACGCACCAGTTGGAGAATGCTGGTCTTGCCGCTCCCCCAGTCGCCATAAACGCCAATCGTAAGGGGCAGATCAAGGCTCTCGCGATGCAGCAGATCGGTGAGTACCGCACAAATTGCCGTTCGCCCTAGCCAGTCGTGGCCCGCATCAGTGATCGGGTTGTCGCCAAAAGTGGGTACTAGCACCATCGTGTGCGCTCCTCCCTGTTGCGTGGGCGGCACCTCGGTCGCACAATGCGGCGCGGCGGCCCATTCGCAGTATATGCCGTTGGGCGACGCCGTTACTAGGATCAGTGACCGACGGCTGCGGGTCAAGGCAAGGACGCGGGGAGGATGTGGCGCTAGATGTTGTTCACGCCGTGTGCTGGTGCCAGTGCAATAAGCGCTGACCCTCCATCCGCAAAATGTCTGGGAACAGAGCCTGATAGATCGCACAGCTTGGCGAACGTGCCTCAGTGCAACCCGTAGCGCGGTGGATGGTCACGGCGCAACCGCCACCGCACCAGTAGCGCCACTCGCACGAGCGGCAGCCCGCCTTCGCATCTACCGGCAGGCTGTGCGCCCCCGACGGATCGCGGCGCAGGTCGTCGAGCGGATCTTGAGCATCAACGCTGGTGAGCGTCTCCATGATGGTCATCTGGCATCTGGCGATACGCCCATGCGGATCGATCACGAGATAGTGCTCACCCGAGGCGCAGCTGCGCTGATGGGCTGCGCCGGGGTGGGCGCGGTCGAGCAGCGCACTCAGCACACTCCAGCGTGGCGGGCGGGCGGCAACAGCGGCGTACACACGCCGCATGCCCTCAATGAGCTGCTGTTCATCAGGGCGCAGCCCGTCTGCCAACCGCGCCGGGGCATGATCGCGGTAGAAACTGATGCCGAAGGGCAGATCCTCGGCGAGCAGCGTGGTGACAAATTCTGGGAGATGGTTGACATTGCCTGCGGTAACGGTAATGCCGACCGTCACCGGCACCCCGGCGGCACGCGCCTGCTTAAGCCCCCGCATCGCCGCTTGGTACGAGGGGTTGCCGTTGACCGTGGGGCGTAGCGCATCATGGACTCCGGCCATACCATCGAGTGAGACCATCACGCTGAGCCCGGCCTGTGCCAGTTGCGTTGCGGCGCGCTGGTCAAGCAGAACCCCGTTGCTTAGCACTGCGCCTGCCACCTGAAGGTTCTGCGCCGCCGCAGTGGTTTGAGCGTAGTGTTGGGTGGCGAGGAGCAGTGGCAGTTGCAGCAAGGGCTCACCGCCGGCGTACTTCAGCAGAATGCTGCGGTAGCCATGCCGCACCGCCGTGCGAACCACCGCATCAACGGCTTGGCACGCCGTCGCTGCACTCATCACCTCATTGCGCGGCGCGCTATAGCAGTAGCTACAGCGGAGGTTGCAGGCAGTGGTGAGGTGGAGCCAAGCGACGAGGGTGGTCGGCGGCGCTGGTGGTGGCACCCGCGAATCGGCCTGCTCGCTCAGCAACCCGGCGGCGGCAAGCTGCGCGACCGTCTCGCGTTCCTCTGTTGTGGGGGTGCTACCGTCAGTGGGCAGACGCTTGAGCAGCGCGGCGGCCCACGCATCAATCACCGCCACTCGGCTATAGGATGGCACAAAAGCGACCGCATAGTGCTGATCAAGTGCCAAAGTACGCAGCAGTGGGTGCGCCCTGAGTCGGCGCAGATCGGTGCCGTCTGGCGGGGGCTTGAGGGTGGGCCAAAGGCCACAGTCGTTGATTAGGAACTGCCCTAGCTGGTCGGGTGGTCGCCGATACTCCAAGCATCCACAGTCACCGGGTACATAGGTGAGCTGATCGTCGCTGGCAACGATGACATGGGCCATGAGCGCTTCCTCTCAAGCAGCGGGCCGGGTGGGGGCACACAGTTTGCACAACGCTTGACTGGAGCATTAGAGCAGCGCGGCGATCTCTTCAGCTTCGCTAAAGAGTCGGTTCAACTCCAAGAAAGCTTCGCGCGCCTGGAGCCGCTGCGAGCGCAGGTAGGTGGTACGGCGCAGATCCTTGATCTGCGCTGGATTCCGCAGGTCGGCAATCCGTGTGCGGGCGATTGTGCGGAAGGTACCTAGTTGTTGGGCACGCGGCGAAAAGCGGTACAGTGCCGCGAAGGCGCGCAAGAGCCGGTCGCAAGCCTCCTGCAACTGGTTAAGCCCGAAGGCGCAGAGCGCCAGTTGGAGATCGATCTGAGCCCGTTGGAGCCAGAATTGCTGAATCTCATCAGTCGGGTTCGCCGCAGTCGTACCAGGTAGCGGCTCAACCGTGTAATCAGGAGGGATCTGCTGCTCAGCGTGGTGGAGCAGTATGGTAGCTTCGGCGTAGTTTTCCTCGTGGACATACGAGACGGCAATGTCTTCCAGGATCGCAGCCCGCAGAGGAAGTTGCTCGGGACAGTACTCTAGCGCCGTGGCATAGGCCACACGGGCCGCCTCCATATCCGCAGTGCCAGCTTCACGGCGCAAGATGCGCGTGTAGCCGCGATTGCGGTAGGTGCAGCCGATCCCTTGGTAGATTTCGGCAAGCCTGACTGGTTCAGCCTGGTTAGGCTTGAAGAAGCGTAGCGCCTCCTCGTAGCAAGCTAGCGCACGCACGTACTGCTCCTCGCTCAGAGTCGGGTTCGTGCGGTTACGGAAGCCAATCCACCGTCTCAGTTCTCCCTCGCCGCGTGAACAGATAGCCTCGTGGCGGGTCTGCGGAAACTCGCTTAACAATGCACGGGCACGAACAATGGCCTGTTCAGCCGCGATGACATTGTCCAGTTCGAGATTAATCCGGGCCATCGTTGTGTGAACCACCGCTTCACGATAGCGGTGGCCCTCAATGTGCAGCAGCGTCGCCGCACGTTGGGCATAGAGCAGGCCAAGATCTAGCTCGCCCTGCTCCGCCAGGGCAAAGGCCAGATTGTTCAGCGTCGTAGCACGGAGCGATGTGGTCTCCCGACCGAGGGTTTTGTACAGACTGATCGCCTCACGATAGCGGGCTGCTGCCGTCTTGAGGCGTTGCTGCACCCGTTCGAGGTAGCCCCAGTTGTTGAGGGCATACGCCAACAAGAGGCGGCTCTGGCGCTGGAAGTGGTGCTCGATAGGATGCTCGCGCTCTAGCGGGAGCCGCGTGCGTTCCCGCAACGCGCTGCTCAAACGCTCATAGCGCCGACGCAACCCCTCGATTTGCTCGTGATGTCGCGCCAGCAACCCCTCAGCCTCTAAGCGGGCCACCTCTAGCGAGGCGTGGGCCAGCGTGTCTTGTTCGATCAGCGCTGCATAGTCATGCTGTACCCGCGCAGCCAGATCCAGCGCCTGCTGGTTTTGATCGCCCTCGGCTGCATAGCTGTGGATGCGGCGGAAGACCCAGCGCACCGCTTCATCGAAGACCACCCGCGCCCACGGCAGATCATGCAACTGGAGTTGGATACGATAACTGACCCCCTGGATCGTCGCTGGGTTGAAAAAGCGGGCCAGTTCTTCTTGGAGCTGTGCATCGAACTCCTCGTCGTTCCCAAGCACCGTGCTATAGGCCAACTCGCAGTAATCCTGGTAGCCAGGCAGGGTAGGCGTCCGCGCCAGTCGGTAGTAGAGCCGGTCAATCTGGGCCGTGCGGAGCCGAGCGAGCCGTTCCACCGTCAGGCGATCACGTTCAATCTCCGCACTGACAGTCTCAATCTGCTCGTCCAGATAGCTAATGGTATGCTCATACCACCGATCAGCGCTGGTTGGGTTTATTCGATCCAGCAGTATATCGTAAATGTCATCGTGGAGTGAAGCAACCTGATCGCCGGACACTTTAACAAAGGCCATTGAGCGCAGGCGTTTAAGCGTTGCGTCAATTTGGGCGATGGTCGTATGCGTATCACCTTCGGCGTGGGCAAGATGCTTGAGCAGTTTGGGATCGAGGCCCTTCCGTAAATAGGTCGCTTGCTCGATCAGGCGGGCCATCGTCGGCTCATTATCGTAAAGTGAGCTGATAAAGGTGGTGAAGAAGTCTTCGCCGAGTTGTTGTAGATTGGACGGGTCAGGTTCCTGGAATGAGGAGGGCAGCCGATCAACATCAAAGTTGGCTGCCCGGGCAATCTCGAGGGCGACGATGAGTTGCACCGGGTGGCCGCCCGAAACCTCATGCATACGGGTGTACCACGCCAAATCGTAGTCACGGTGGCCCTGGCGCTCCATATACTCTCGCGTCTCTGCTGGGCTGAAGGGTCGCAGCGCGAGGCGTCGCACCAACCGCGCCCCTAGGCGTTCAGCGAGGAAGCGACCCTGCCGTGGGCGGATACGGCTGGCAATAAAGGTGAGCGAGTTATCTAGCGCGCTGATCAGGTCAAGCAGCCACGTCTCAAGACGGCTAAGCGGACGAAAATTGTAGGATTCAACCTCAGGCATACTTGGATCAAGACGCTCGAAAGTGTCAATTGTTAGCACTATTGGGTAGTGCTGCGCCAGTTGGTTATAGTCGTACAGGAACGCAGCGCGCACTTGTGCAAGGCCCTCCTGATTCCGGCTCTCGGCACCCTGCGCGACCAGATAGAACTTGGCCTGCCGATCAAAATCTGCGAACAATGTGGCAGCGTCAGCGTGGTCGCTCAACGAACGGCTCAGGCGGCGCGTGATCGTACTCATCAGCAAGAGCGGATGCTGATAACCCGTGTGGGCCAAATCAATGATGCCGGTCTCCAACCGTGGGATCGCTGCGGCCTGGCGGTCGGCAAGGGCCAGCTTATGCGCTTCACGCAGGAGGTGCGACTTGCCGATTCCGCCGCGTCCGAGAATATGGTAGACCTTGCTCTCAGGCGCATAGGGGCTGGCCTTGATCGCCTGCTCGATCAAGGTCATGGCCTCAAGTTGGCCGATATGATCAGCTTCAGTGGGGAAGCTCTGCGCGTCCAAGCTCATGGGCGTTCAGCTTTCATCGTAGCCTAGATTCTGACGTGCGAGCCCAATCACATCCTGAACGATCTTAAAGCTCTCCGCATGGAGCAGATGAAGCTCCTCGGTTGCCTGATAGGCAGCAAGGTCAAAGATATCAAGTTGCTCACGGCTGCGTGAAATGAGCAGTTCGCGCAGCGTCAGTTCACGCGCTTGGCGGAGCATTGAAGCGGCGGGATTGTACTTGACCAGGTAGGCCATCATGCGGACGAGATGACGCGCCGCCTCGTCCAGAAACTGCTCGTTGCCGGGGGCGTCCTGAAGGGTGCGGATGCCATCTTCACGGTTAAAGGTGTAATGACCAAAATCGAACTTCCCGAAGGCAGCCAACATACGCTGAAGCTCACATTGGCCGAGAACACGCCAGAAGGCGTGCGTTGCATCGGGCAGATCCGGCACGCCCACCCCAGGGATGATCCAGTATTCGCGAGCCAGGGCCTCAGCTTGGCGTAGGTGGATGTAAATGCGCTCGTCGTATTCGTCTGCGTTGACATACACAGCGGCCAAATCCTTATGAATATCGGCGAGCACGAGCTTCGGCTGACGGACGGCGGGGTTGTTGAGCACCTCGTCGAAGAGTCCTTGCTCAGGCACATGGGCATGCGCCACCCGCAGGGCATGTTCAAGAGCCTGTTGCGCCTGCTCAAAATCGGTGCGGCTGCGCTCCTGTTGGATCGGGATGAGACTACGCCGTCGCCGCGCCAGACCCCAACTGCGGTAGACGCGACCGCGTGCTTGAAAGAGGATCACCCAGCGCTCGACGATCTGCTTAGCTTCGAGTTGCTCGGCGGGATCCTGGATCTGGAGTTCGCGCTCAAGCTCGGCGAGTACGGCCAAGCTGCGGGCGAACAGTTCGTCCTGCTCGGCAATACTGTCGTCAACCTGCTCGGCGGCCTTCCGGTAGCTTATAGCCAGGGCCGTTAGGGCCATGACTAGACCACGCGGACCTTGGAGTTTACGCATGGTTTCGACTGCCGGTTCGGCATAGCGCAGGGCGCGGCTCGCGTGTCCCAACCGGATCTCGACGCGGGCCAGCGTACTGCGGTCGAGCGCCACATCATAGGCTGTGCCATAGCGCAAGTGCAGCTTCAATGCGTCGCCGCCAACCCGCTTGGCCTCGTCACCCTCGCCGTCCTCAGAGAGCGCGAAGGCTAGGTTGCGTAGCGTTATGGCACGAAACTGTGGTGCCAAGGTCTGATCTTCGCGGGCAAGCCGATCCGAGCGCCGATAGGCACGGAGGGCCTTGGCAAACGCATAGCTAATGCGATAGAGATAGCCCCGGAAGTTAAGGATCCGGGCGTGCAATAACAGCCGCCAACGCCGCTCCGCTGCCGATAATTGGGGAGAAGTGTCTAGTGCAAGGGTTGTCTCAGCCCGATCCAGCGTGGCGAGAATCGCAGTGTGCTCAACGGCGCTTGTTCCGGCACCGCTGTAGAGTTGGGCAATAGCAATGGCTAGATGGAGCAGGGCGATATGCACGCCGTTGTCGTGGTCGAGGGCAGCGCGATAGCGTTCATTGATGCGGGCAAGCAGAACCGCGCTGGTCTCCCGATCATCGTTCTGCACCGCAGCGCGCAACAGCCAATGGGCGGCAAACTCCAACTCGGTGGCATGGCTCGCCCCAGTGGGTTGGCGGGCGATATGGCGCAGTGCCTCTTGGCGTAACGCAGTCCCATGACCAGAGTCACGAGCAAAGATTGACTCGAAGGTTAAGAGATTGAGCAACGCGGCGGCCCGCCCCCGGTCGTCATGGCCAACCTCATAGGTATAGCCAAGCAGATCGCGCTCGAGCTGATAGTGGCGGCGCAGGGCGTCGTTCGCACGCGCACGTTGAGCAGCCTGAGCATCCTCATCACTGCTCGGGAGGGTGAGCAGGAGCTCGACCTCCTCTAGGCGGGCCTGCTCTGCCGTGGCGATCACATCCTCGTACCAACTGACGACTGTTTCGGCGACCACCCCCCGCAGGTCATTGCTTACCGGCGGGTGGGTATCCAGCCATGCATACATTTCGTCATGCAGAAAGAGTTGGAGTTCGCGATCCTGCTGGTCATTCGGTTGCTCGCCACGGGAGGTGTAGCGCTGCGGTGTCCGTTCCTTCACGATCACCAGACCCGCAAGCTGGGCGAAGAGCATCTGAACATCTACAGTGACATCGAGGGCCGCAAGCACGGACGCGAGCAGTTCAGGGGTGAGCCCTTTGCGGATACTGGCCATGCACTGGATGGCGATAAGAAGCGGCTCTGTATTGGGGGTCAGCTTGCCAGCCAAGCTGGTGAACGCGTGTCCCCGGACGATCAGCGCCTCATATTCCAGTCCAGCGAGCGTTTCAGGGTCGGGCTGCGGCCCCGCCGCAGCGACCTTTTCCTGGAACACGGTAAGCGGGCTATGATCCTCCTGTCCAACGAATTCGAGCGTAAAGAGCAGGGCGACCCAGAAGGGCAACCCACCAGAGACAAGATGCCAAGTGCGCAACTTGGCCTGATCATCGAGATCAATCTGGCGTGCCAGATCATAATCTGGCGAACTGGGAGCGAGCGCCTGGGCAAGCATATCGTGCGCCAAGGCAACGGTCGCGGTGAAGGCAAGCCCGCCGATTAGTTCGCGGTGCAGGGGCAGCGCGGTAGCAAGGGCAGCGTAGAGTTGCACCGGGTGTCCATAGAGCGTTTGCGTACGACCGCCGAATACGGTCAGCGTACCCTCAAGGCGGGGCAGAATCTCACGCAGCCAGTGTTCACCGCCGGCGCTGGGGCTCGTCTCAACAATGCCCAACGTCTGATCGGCCCCATCGCTGAGTGCCACCGCCTGTTCGACCGTGTCAAACAGGAGGACGACGCGCTGCGGACTGTCTAGACGGTGGATCGCACGGTTGTAGCTGACGACAAACGCCTCACGGACGGCCTGTTGTGCTGCCTGAAAGCCACTGCCGGTGATCCGTGAGCGTTCGAGGACACTGCGCGCCTCGTGATAGGGCTGAAACGCAGCCTGGAGTTCGGGGCGACTGGCAAGCAATGCGCGTGTGATCGTCTCTTCGATCACACGCGCACGAAAGTTGTCAATGTGGTAGAAGTCGTAGCTGGGAAGAAAGGGGCGGTTTGCGGCACGAAGGTCGGCCTCGAACACTTTGAGCAGGCTAGTTTTGCCAGTGCCACCATCACCTTCGATCAGTACCAAACCTGACTCAGAGGTTACGGTATCGAGCAACTGGCGCAACCGGGCGATCTCGCCATCACGGCCAAACAACCCGTGTGATCGTCCAGGTAGACCACTAGGAGACAGCCCTTCGGCCTTCATAGAGCCCCCCTGTGCGATGTTTGCATCGCTTCGTCTGAACGAATGACACGGGAATGCAGCAAAGATGTCTAACCAGCATTAGGATACCACACTATGCGACGAGGCGAACCCTGATCGCACAAACCTAGCAACAATCAAAAAAGTACTCGCTGCTGCTTCGTGCGTGGATCAGAGTAACGGACAAAACTGAAGGACGGTCGTAGCAAGGAGATCCTCAGCGTACCCATGCAGGGCTAACAGGTTTTTCAGTTCATCATCGCTGGCAAAGGCCTGGGCCAGTTGCGCTAGCGCATCACGATGATAGAAGCTACGATCTTGATTGGTGTAATAGTTTACCAGGAGACTCGTCAGGCGCTGGGGCAGACCATCGAGGGCGGTTGCATCTAACTCGGGGTCGCTCATCAATTGAAAGAAATACTCAACGATATACACATGGCGATTGCCTGCAACGGTTTGGATCTGCTGCTGATAGTATTCAATGGCCCGCTTACGCAAGGTTGTGTAGCGCTCCTCATTACGCAGCGCCAGGGCACTTGCAAAGATACGACGGATCGCTGCTGCCACCTGATAGGCGCGCTTGGCCGAACTCCACTCGGCGAAGCGCGTTTCAAGCAGATCACGGATATTGATCAGCAGCATTGATTGGCTTTTAGCGCTATATTTCGCATCATAGGCGCTTAAAATCACGCGCATCGAATTGACATCGAACTCACGGAGGACGGAGATCGCCTCAAGGATCGTCCAGACCTCCCACGTTTGCCAGCGCTCAGGGGCTGTGCGCGGCGTATGCATGGATCTGACGGCGTGTTGTTGGAGCCGTTGCACGATCTCGGTGCTCAACAGATACTTGTGCTCAGCCACCCAGCGCATCCGCTCGTGGGCGGTGAGTTCAACAGGCACCTGTGCAAAGGCCACGGAAGTCGAGAGCGGGTGGCCGAAGGTCAGATCATAGAGTAAGGCACCGAGATCAGCGTCACCAACTTGATCCTCGGTGGCCTTCGGATTGAGTGGCCCAAGCTCCTCAACCTTTACGCGACGGCGCACATTATGTTGGCGCCAGCGCAAGAGTAACTGGCTGGCAAGGATGAAAAGTGATCGCGTCGTTTCCTCACGGGGGTCATGAATAAGCGGCAGGATCACGCGGCGTTCGATCCAGGCGAAGAAGGCGTCGGAAGCTTGCTCACAGGCATCAACCATCAAAACCACAATGCTTTGGGCAGCACGTTCCTGAAGCGTCGCCACAAGATCAGCGGCAATCGCATCTATGCCATCGCTGTCTGTGGCTGCAACACGGTCAAGGCGCTCGCACAGTTGGGTGTTCTGTGCTTCGCCAAGGGCGAGTTGTTGGAGGGTCACGCGACAAAAGTGAACCTTCTCGCTCGTCGCCGCTTCAATCAAGTCTCTTTCGTGTAAATTGACGAAAATAAGCTGAACTTGGCGCGTGGCCCAACGGTGCCGGAGTTCATGCAGCAGCGATGATTTCCCAATCCCAGGTGCGCCATACACGTTGACGACACACTCAGGGAGGTAAGCACCGCCCCGCAGACCGTCATGACCGACAATGCTGTCCAGCAGAGCTTCAAGGGCTTGAAGCTCTTGGGAACGATTCACAAAGGGGGATGCACCAAGCATATTCGCATTCCAAACAGGTGGTTGTGCAACAGCAACCACAGGCGAGGCGTCACACCTAGCTATGGATTGAAGCTTACGTTGCGACAGAGGGCGGAGCTATCGCCCTAGTGTAGCCTACACCACTAACCATGTGAAGCCATCCTGCGGATGTCTCCAGGACATCCGCAGGATGGCGCAAGGACGTGGGGACTTCGTGGATGGGGGTGTAAGCGCGCACGGGCAACGCAGAACTTTCGGCAGAATACCGATCTAACGCTGAGCGGGTTTCAGCGTACTCCAAGCAGGTTCGTCCTCCAAAGGGAGCAACTCGGCATGCTGGAGGAGATAAAAGCCGCCGCTCCGCCGCTCCAGGTAAGGTAACTGGTCAGCCCCAGCATTGAGTACGCCCATCAGGCGAGTGAGCACTTTCCGCACGGTATCCTCGTCAATCAGTTCATCGTTCCAAACCTCGCGGCCAAGTTCGCTGTAGGAGCAAAGGCTGCCCACCTTACTAAAGAGATAGCGCAACGTCAAGCGCTGAAGGCGCGGCAACTGAGTCGTGTTTGGGATGGACTCATGACCGCAAGAGACGGTGCCATCGCGCTGCATCTGGATCCGTGGCGGCGCACCTTGGACAGGCGGAAACGGGGAGGGCGCAGCAGGCAGCATCGAAGGTTTAGGCCGAGTCGCCTGAGCTATTTCTGGTGAGGCAAGTGGCTGGGTAAGCTGTGGAATCGCAATCTGTGCGCTTAACACATGCTCAAGATGGGCACGCCCGATCAGTAAGTTCCCGCTATTTGCATCAGCCGCACGGGCTAACAGCAACGCCTCGCCGAGCAGCAACAGGGTGCGCGGTGAACCATTGGCCGCGTGGGCGATCTGTTCATCAATACTTGCCCGCAGATCTGGGTCGGCAAGGGCGGCCAAACTATCAATGCGGCCAGCGCTAAAGTGGCGCAAGCGATTCTGGAGCACCCTGATCAGGAGGAACTGGCCCTGGGGGGTGTCGGCCCATTCAAGGTGATCGCAACGCACCCGATCATCACGGAGTTGGCGGCGTTGGCGGAGTACCGCGACAACCTCCGTCGGCACAAAGAACTTGAAGACCAGCCCCTCACGCTCAAGCAGATCCAGATTTCCGATCAGCGGCAGCAACAGATTCGCACCTTGGGCGGCATCAGCCACACTGATTGCCACCTCATCAACCCGATCAACCAGCACAATCAACTGCTGAACGCCTGCCGCTTTCAGCGCCCGCAACAGCAATTTGAACTGACTCTGGATGGGCTGATACCGATTGTGGATGCTCACATGCGGCCCGGCCCCTGGGATGAAGAGACGAGCCGATGCGGCAAGCTGACTGAGATCATGATCGGTCAACTCATCACCATACGTCTCACAGAACCAAGCGAGGAAGGCTTGGAGCGCATGGTCGGCAGGTGGGTGCAACCAGGGGTAGCTATGCGCGTGGCCGAGGCTATTTGCGACCTGCCGAAACAGCACGCTGAGGTAGCCGTTCACCTGCATGTCAAAGGGTTGGTGCAGGTAGCCCGTCAGGGGTAGCCAATCGCTAAAACGCACAACGAGTACCTGGCGATAGGCGGCTTCTTCCATGCAGAGTTGCTCGTACATGGTGCAAGCACTTGTTTTGCCGGAGCCACGGGCGGCATGAAGAATGCTGCTATGGGGAGGCTTCTCACGGGCAAGGGCATTGAAGGCTGGGTGTTCGACAAAGCAGGCTTGCAGCCATTCCCGCTCCTCATCAGCTTGCTTATTCGCGAAGGGGTTGCCCCCCTCGAGACCAACCAGACGGAGCCATGCAGTGAGATCAAGCATATGGCAACCCCCGCAGACAACGCTAGGGCAGACTGACGGATCACCCAAGTGTGACACCAACATCCGCATTATAGCGTAGAGAAAGTGCCGCTTGGGCAAGGAAATGGCGGAGCGGATGCCGTATAGTTATAGCAATCCTATTGGAGTTGTTGCGTGGAGTCGAGGCTTTAGCCGGATAGGGTCGCCTAAAGGCTCGACTCCTTTTCATAACCTGTGTAGGATTGCTATAAGACAAGGTAGATGACAAGACCCCCATCGGCAGCAGATGGGTTACGCATAGCAGCGCCATGCAAAACTCTGAAACGTTTGACCCTACTATTCACATGTTCGATCAGGACGCGTCGCCGTGCGAGAGTCTGATGGTTCGCCTTTTGATCGTCCGTCAGTTCCTTAGTTCATCGCGTTTCGCCGCGACCGCCGCATCGTTTTTTGGATTGCGCGCTTGGATCGGTGGATGCCTCAGTCCTGTTGCTTTGAGCAAGGTGTACGAATGCTGGCGCGACTCGTAACATGATCCCGAACGTGGTTTGCCGGTGGACGCGGAGCCACCGAACCATGGGATGCGTTTGAGCCGTAATCCAGATCAGCACCTCCGTCCGCTCGTCAGCGCTCAAGCAACTGGTGCCGCCCTGGGAGTCAAGCAAGAAACTCGCGACCCCATCCACGATGTAGCCCTTGCGGCAGGTGCTGACCAACGCCTCCGAAACCTCGATCAAACGTGCTGCCTTTGCAGATCGTCGTGCGAAAGGTCGCATCCCGACGGACATTGCCTTCCAGACGAAAAACGCGTTGACCTTGGCGATGGCCCGCAGCTGATTGGAGCCGGTACGTTTGGCCCAGAGCGCAATCGTCAGTAACACGGCCAGCAGACTGAACACCTTTCTGGTACTGGTGATTGGTTGCTACCTGCATCGTACCCGAAAGGTGTTCGCCTTGTCTCAGCGGCCTGCCGCTGACTTTGCATCAGCCCTGCTGCATCAGCCCTGGGCCTCCACCCAACGTGCTCGTCTGTGGTACACTTTGGGGGACGAAATTAAGCACACAAGTTTGCAGGAGGGAGCGTATGGCGCGCACACCAGTCCTCTTCGTCCCTGGAATCTGTGGTTCGTTCAACCTTGGGGTGCTGCTCGATTGGCACAGCCCCACCCTGAACGGTTGGAGTTTTCCACCCTTTGTTGACTACGGGAAGAATTTTGTTGTCGCTTTCGTCAAGGCCGGCTACACGCTTAACCAAGACCTTTTTGTGGCCTTCTACGATTGGCGCAAATCGGTGCGGGACAGCGCGCAGCTTTATCTGAAGCCCTGGATTGATCAAGCGAAACAGCGTGCGGGAACGCAACAGGTGGTGTTGGTCGGCCACAGTATGGGCGGCCTCGTTGCGCGCAGCTACATCCAGAGTAAAGCTTATACCGATGATGTCGCGGCACTGATCACCCTCGGCACGCCGCAACGGGGTTCAGCGCAAGCCTACTATATCTGGGGCGGCGGCGAGATCAAGGGCGACGCCACGATGCAGACGGTTTTTAGCGTCTACCTCTGGTATCTGCGCCACGCTCACCCGCTCCAGACTGAACTGAACTACCTGAAGGCGATTCGGACGCTCATCCCTAGTGTCCGCGATCTGTTGCCGATTGACGACTATTTGCTGGCCCAAACAGCCCTGAAGGCTGAAGATCGGCTGGTCGAGCGCAATCTGGTGGTTGATTTGTTGAACCAGCCTAGCGGCCTTGCGACCCTGGTTGGGCGGGTGCCGGTGACGACGATGGCGGGCGTCGGCTTCTCAACTGTCACCGCCATTGCGGTGGACGCCCCGCCCGCTCCGCCGAGTGATCCGGTCATTTTCCCCGATGGGCAGCCCGTCAGCGATAATGCCAATGGCGACGGCGACGGCACTGTGATGCGCTCCAGCGCCCAAATCGAGCATCCCCAGGTTAGCAATGCGTCGCCGTTTCCTGGTGTAGACCACAACGCGCTGCCCAATCACCCCGCCGTCTTGTCCCAGATCTTCGGCATGTTGGGCGTGGTTTCGCCTGTGATTGAAGCCTTGCCACCACCCGAGCCGCGCCTCGTGATTATGACCGCCTCGCCCGTGACACTGCGGGTAGAGTCTCCTGGCGGCGTTCCGCTTACCGCTGGTGGCGTGCTTGGGGCGTCTCGCGAAGGAGTGCCGGTGCAAGCACAGCGCGCCCGGGTCGTGCCGGGGAAGAACCACGGCCACAGTGGCAAGCACCTCAACATCGCGGTCATCCCCAGGCCCACCGCTGGCATCCATCGGGTACATTTGACTGGCACCGCCACTGGTTCTTTCGCCCTGGGGGCGATGCTGGTGAGTGCTGAGGGCGTGACGCTGCTTGGTGGCGGTGCGGGTGAAGCGGCGGGCGCAAGCGCGCCGCCGGTCTCAACCATTACGCCCGTGGCAACGCACTACGGTCAGGTGGCCGCAGGTACCGAGTTATTCTATGAGGTGGAAGTGCAGAGCCTTGAGGTGTCCCCGACAGTGCGGTTGGACGCCCCGCGCACCACCGCTGAAGCGGTGGCGCGGCTACGGGGTGCCGTGGGCGGTGCGGTGCTCGGCGCTGGTGACGAAGGGGCCGACCCAGTGGATGTGGTGCTAGGCGGCGCGACTGACCCGACAACCCAACTGGATGCGCTAAGCCGTTTGGTCGAGCAGTTGGTCGGGATGGACGACCCCGCGTTGGCCGAGGCGCTGATCGTGCAGCTTCAGGCGGCAAAGGGCTGAGGCAAGCGAGGCTCGTCGTGAAACGCCGGGTGATGCTTTTCTTACGGGGGGCAGTGCCACTTGCCTGCGTGGTCGTGGCACTGGTGGCGCTGCCCACCCTGGCGGCTTGGTGGCTCTTCGGTGGGCCATTCGGCTGGCAACCGTTGTTGGTGGGCTTGGTTGTCGGGGCGAGTTTGCTGGGGCTTGGCGGGCTGGCGTTGGGCTGGGCGCTGGGCCGGTGGCGGGGCGGATTGTAGATTTGCCGCCATAAGACGCGGTGTATTTGCCCAAACGATAAGGCCGATTTGAACCCCAACTCCCAACCCTCAACTCCCAACCCCCAACCCCCAACCATTTTCAGCATCACCGCCCGCGACCCTAGTTCACGCGCCCGTCGGGGTGTCGTGAATACCGCCCACGGCCCTGTTGAGACGCCGGTTTTCATGCCGGTCGGTACCCGTGGTACCGTCAAGGCGCTCACGCCCCACGAGTTGCGCGACCACGGGGCGCAGATCATTCTGGGGAACACCTACCACCTCTATTTGCAACCTGGGCACGAACTCATCGCCCGCCGGGGTGGTCTGCACCGCTTCAGCGCCTGGGACGGGCCGATTCTCACTGATAGCGGGGGCTTCCAAGTCTTTTCGCTCGTCTACGGCGGTATCGCCAACGAGATCAAAGGACGCCGCTCGCCCCATCCTTCCAGCATGAAAAACATGGTGAAGGTGACGGAAGACGCGGTGATTTTCAAAAGCTACCTCGACGGTTCACTCCACGTCTTCACCCCCGAACGCTCAATTGAGGTGCAACACGGCTTGGGTGCCGACATCATTCTCTGCTTTGACGAACTGCCGCCCTTCCGGGCTGGCTACGACTATACTCGCGAGAGCATGGGCCGCTCGCATCGCTGGGCTGCGCGCTGTCTCGCCGCACACCGCGAGCGGAATGCGGGTGCGCTGCCCAATGCCGACCAAGTGCTCTTCGGGATCGTCCACGGCGGCGTCTTTCCCGACTTGCGGCAAACCAGCGCCGAGACGATTGGGGCGCTGGGTTTTGACGGCCTGTGTATCGGCGGTTCCTTGGGGGCTGACAAAGCCCAGATGTACGAAGTTGTGGACATGACGGTGCCGCATATGCCCGACGGGATGGTGCGACATTTGCTCGGTATCGGCAATGTGGACGACTTGCTTGAGGGCGTGGCGCGGGGTATTGATATGTTCGATTGCGTCAGCCCGACGCGCCTGGGGCGGCACGGCACGGTGCTGGTGCGTGACCAAGGGCGGCGCTGGCAACTGCATCTGCTGAACGCCGCTCTGCGCGAAGATGACGGCCCGCTTCAAGCGGGTTGCACCTGCTACACCTGTCGGCACTACTCGCGAGCTTACTTGCACTACCTCTTTCGGGCGAAGGAGCTGCTCGGCATCAGGTTGGCGAGCCTGCACAACGTCGCGTTCCTGTTGGCGCTGATGGCTGAGGTGCGGGCGGCGATTACGGCGGGTCGATTCGCAGCGCTCTACACTGACTGGTTGGGGCGACCGCTGCCGATTTTAGATTTGTAGATTGTAGATTGTAGCTTGGTCGCAACCGTTCGTAGGAGGGGTTTTAGCCTCGTCCAAGGCTTGCTAACGCGGCTGAAGCCGCTACTACGAACCATGAGTGATGAGTACCGACAAACAGTTCGGGGGTGCTGGTAGGCGGCTTTGTCGCTGCCCAACACCCCCGAACCGTTTATGACGCATATCCCAACCCGACTAGGTTACGGGCGCGGGCCACCGGGGCGACCTTGCGGCTGCGTGGTGCTGCCCTCGATGCTGGTGGCGGTGAACGCTCCGGCGCTGTCGGTCGTGCCGGTGGCGCGGATGAACTGACCGGCAGCCAAGGCACTCACGTTGGAAGCGCTGCCGTCGAGGGTCACGGTCGTGCTGTCGCTCGCCACGATGCTCTGGCTTGCCCCGTCACGATTCTTGACGGTGACGGTATTCCCGCTGACGCTGGCGACCTGCCCGCCCGCCCGAGTGCCGTCATTCTGACGGGAGCCACCGGGGCCACCGGGGCCACCGGGGCCACCCTGCGGCGGCGTGGTGTTGGCTTCGATGCTGGTGGCGGTGAACGCCCCGGCGCTGTCGGTCGTGCCGGTGGCGCGGATGAACTGACCGGCAGCCAAGGCACTCACGTTGGAAGCGCTGCCGTCGAGGGTCACGGTCGTGCTGTCGCTCGTCACGATGCTCTGGCTCGCCCCGTCACGATTCTTGACGGTGACGGTATTCCCGCTGACGCTGGCGATTTGCCCGCCCGCCCGAGTGCCGTCATTCTGACGGGGGCCGCCGGGGAGGGTAGACTGAGTCGTACTCGTCTGCGCACTCGGGCTTGCCGTAACGATACTGGGACTCCCTCGGCTCATCCCGAACACCGCACCGGCGGCGAGGGTGACTGACATAAGCCCGACGAGGAACCGTTTCATGGAAATTCTCCTTGTGCGTTGTGGTTCGCAGCCACCACTTGCTGCTTGCGGTTAACGTGTTTGTGTGGTGGCCTACGCACTGTATCCGCCAGATGTTAAGCTGAGCTTTAGATCTGATTGGGCTTTGGCCTAGTAGTCTGGCAACGAAGTCTTCGGGTATCCATGCTGGCTTCGACACGCGCTGGCTTCGACACAGCCAGCGTCCGTTGGCTGAGCGTGTCGAAGCCAACGCTTTTGCAAGAAAACTTCGTTGACGAACTACCAGTACTCTGTTCGAGCTTGTTTGAAGAGTTGGCCGGACAAGGGCGGCCACGAGGGCCGCCCGTACGACCCGTCAGATCAGTTCGGACTCAAGTGGTGCAAAGACTTGACAAAGCCTTAGCAAATCCTTACTATTGAAAAGGCGCAAGCATTCACACGAAGCTTTCATCAAGGAACCTGAAAATGGAACAGCGCATCCAAACGAGCAGTAACGGCCATGCTGCGGCCCACGATGAGCTTGAGTCCGCATCTACGATTATGCCTGGTCTGGGCAAACTTGAAGGCGTGAGCTATAGTTCCGATCCGCAGATTGAGGCGGCGGTGCGTACGATCCTCAGTGGGCTTGGCGAGCAACCCGACCGCGAAGGCTTGCTAAAGACCCCCGCACGGGTCGCCCGTATGTACGCCGAACTTACGGCGGGCTACCATGTTGACCCGGTGGCGCTGATCAACGACGCGATCTTTACGGTCAGTTACGACGAGATGGTGCTGGTGAAGCACATTGACTTCTACAGCTTGTGTGAGCATCACCTCCTGCCCTTCATGGGCCACGTCCACGTCGCCTACTTGCCCCACGGCAAAGTGGTCGGCCTGAGCAAGATCCCGCGCATTGTCGAAATGTTCGCCCGCCGCCTCCAAGTGCAAGAGCGGATGACGGTGCAGATCGCCGACTTCATCAACGAACACCTCGATCCGACGGGCGTGGCGGTGGTGGTCGAGGGTACGCATCTGTGTGCAGTGATGCGCGGCGTCAAGACGAGCAACGCCCGTATGATCACCTCCGCGATGCGGGGTGTCTTCCGCGATGACCAGAAGACCCGCGCCGAGTTCATGGCCCACATCAGGCGCTCGCATATCAGCGAAGGGTAAAAGGCGTCCCGCAAACAAAACGCTTGGCCCTGGGGGCAAAACCCGTCGGGCGCACTCCTATGCTATACTGCCCGCGATCAGTCGTTCCCCTGTCATTAAGGGTTTACCTTATGCCTTCCTTGCCCGTTCCAACTATTATCGAACGTACCGCCCGTGGTGAGCGGGCCTGGGATATTTTCTCGCGGCTGCTCCAAGAGCGCGTGATCATGATCAGCACCCCGATTGATGATGATCTCGCTTCGCTCGTCGTCGCCCAACTGCTCGTCCTGCAACACAGTGACCCCGAACGCGACATTTGGCTCTACATCAACAGCCCCGGCGGCGTCATCCGCGCTGGTCTCGCCATTTACGACACGATGCAGCTTATCTCCCCCGATGTTTGCACCGTCTGTGTTGGGCGTGCAGCCAGCATGGCGACCGTGCTGCTCTGTGGCGGGGCGAAGGGCAAGCGCTATGCCCTGCCTCACGCGACCATTCACTCGCATCCTGCAGGTGGCGGGGTCGAAGGCTACGCCCCCGATGTCGAGATCCAAGTCCGTGAAATCCTCCGCCTCCAAAAGATGCTCCGCGAAATTATGGCCCAGCATAGCGGCCAGACCCTTGAGCGCATTGAGCAGGATTTCAGCCGCGACGCCTACCTCACCCCCGAACAGGCCATCGCATACGGGCTGATTGACGCGGTACTTGAGCCGAATGCGGCGCCGCGCTGAAGCGTGGTAGGACGTAGCGACGCAAGCGCTTGCGTCGCTACCGCTTCGGGGGCTCTGGCGTATGCGCGTAGCGCTCTATAATCTGACCACCACCACCCGCTTTGGCGGCGTCGAGAGTTTCGTCTGGGATCTCGCCCGTGCGTTGGCGGCTCGCAACCATACGGTGACGATCATCGGCGGGATTGGCCCCCGCCGCGAGGCTGGGCCTGGTGTACGGGTACTCACCTTCCCCTTTGTCCCCCGCACGTTCTTCCAACGGCTGCCCCTGCTCCGGCGGGCCTACGCCGAAGTCAAGCTCCTCGAACGCCTGACGCTGGCCGTGGCAGCGTTGCCCGCGCTGAGCCGTGGCGACTACGAGATTATTCACCTTCAGAAACCCTACGACCTCGGCCCAGCCCTGATAGCGCGCCGCCTGAGCGGGGCGCGAGTGCTGCTTGGGTGCCACGGCGAGGACTTCTACCGGGGCGATAGGTATCTAGCGCGCCAAATTGATGGGGCGGTGGCCTGCTCACACTTCAACGCCGCGACGGTGGCCCGGCGCTACGGGCAGTGGCCGCAGGTGATTTTCAATGGCATTGACACCGACCATTTCTGCCCTGGTGCCGCCGACCCCGCGCTGCGCCGCACGCTGGGGTTGCCCGCCGACGCGCCCCTGCTGCTTTTCGTCGGGCGCCTCCAGCCTTGGAAGGGCGTGACGACAGCGCTTCACGCGTTGGCGCTGTTGCCTGCTACGCATTTAGCAATAGCGGGCGATGGGGAAGAGCGGACGCGCCTTGAGGCGTTGGCCGCCACCTTGGGCCTCGCGGCCCGCACGCACTTTTTGGGCGCAGTTGAGCGGCGCGAACTGCCACGCTACTACCGCAGCGCCGATTTGTTAGTTGCCACGAGCCACGCCAGCGAGACCTTCGGGATTGGTCTGGTCGAGGCGCAGGCGTGCGGCTTGCCCGTGGTCGCCTCGCGCTTCGGTGGTTTTCCCGAAGTGGTGGCGGAAGGCCGCACGGGGCTGTTGGTGCCCCCACGCGACCCCACCGCCCTGGCAGAGGCGGTGCGTGCGCTGCTCGCCGACCCGGCCCGCCGTGCCGCGTTCGCCGCCGCCGCGCCTGCCTGGGCCGCTCAGTTCGCCTGGCCCGCCGTCACGGATCGCGTTGAGGCGGTTTATCGCGATCTGCTCCGGCAAGCCTAGATTGCAGATTGCGTGGCTACTTTACAGTCTGAGGAGTCCGGCAACGAAGTTTTCTTGCAGAAGCGTTGGCTTCGACAAGCTCAGCCA
>CAIRDL010000252.1 GCA_903877345.1 uncultured Oscillochloris sp.
CTTGGGGCAGCCGTGAGACGGGATTTTAGACTGTAGATTTTAGATGGCAGTTCGTATACGAACCGCTCAGACGGCAACGCCCGTTTGCGCCTAAAACAAGGTTTGTGGGCACTACCGCAAAAGGAACGCGGTGGCGCATGTCATGCTGAGCGCAGCGAAGCATCGCTCCCGGCCCGCTGAAAGACCTTCGCTCAGAGTGACATGACAGCGCTCCTTTTGCGCTAGTGCCTTTGCGGCTTTACGGCTTTACGTCAGATCGCTGAACTGTAAAACTGGCTTGAACCTTGTCTAACATACCTTTGGCATAAATCGGTTATAGTAGCGGCGCAACCTGCAATGCAAGGAGGCTTCTGCATGGAAATTCCGCTCTCGCCCCTGGAGTTCACCCGGCGTACCCGTCGGCTCTATCGTGACCGTGAAGCGGTGGTTGATGGCGACCTTCGCTTGACCTACGAGCAGTTTTTCGACCGTTGCGACCGCTGGGCCGCCGCCCTTCAACGCCTTGGCGTGAAGCAAGGCGACCGGGTGGCCTATATTGCGCCCAACACCCACAGTCAACTCGAGTCCTTCTACGCGGTACCCCAGATCGGGGCCATTGTCGTCCCTGTCAACTACCGCCTCACCGCTGACGATTTCGCCTACATCGTCACCCACAGCGGTGCCCGGGTGGTCTGTGTCCATAGCGACTATCTGGACATGGTGGATAAAGTGCGGGCGCAGATGCCCACGGTGGAGCAGTTCGTCGCCCTTGAGGGCGAGAAGGAGGGCTGGCTTAACTACGAGGCGATTATCGCTAACACCTCGCCAAGTTATGTCCCACCCACGATTACTGAGAGTGACCTGATCTCGATCAACTACACGAGTGGCACCACGGCCAAGCCGAAGGGCGTGATGATGACGCACCGCAATACCTACCTGAACACGGTCGGTACGCTGGTGCATCACCATCTTGGGCCGGAGGATCGCTACCTGTGGACACTGCCGATGTTCCACGCGAACGGTTGGACGTTTGTGTGGACGATGACGGCGGTCGGTGGTACCCATGTCTGTCTGCGGAAGGTTGATGTGGCGACGATCTTCGAACTGATGGAGCGGGAGCGGATCAGCATGTTCTGCGCCGCGCCCACGGTGCTGATCAGCATCGCCAATGCCCCTGCGGAGTTGCACAAGCACGCCCGCCCCGGCGTCCGCCTGTTCACTGCCGGTGCGCCGCCTGCTGCCGCCACGATTGAGCGCATCGAGGGTGAGTTCGGCTGGGAGATCACGCAGGTCTACGGTCTAACCGAAACCTCGCCGTTTATCACCATTTGCGAGCCGCGCCCCGAACACGCCGCACTCAGCCTTGCCGAGCGGGCGAAGCTGAAAGCGCGCCAAGGGGTCGAACTCATCACTTCGGGCGATCTGCGGGTGGTGGATCCTGAAGGGGTCGAGGTGCCGCACGATGGCGAGACCGTGGGTGAGATTGTCGTGCGCGGCAATGCGGTGATGAAGGGCTACTACAATGACCCCGAAGCCACAGCGAAGGCCATTCGGGGCGGCTACTTCCGCACGGGTGATGCGGCGGTCGTGCATCCCGATGGCTATGCCGAAATCCGCGACCGCCTGAAGGACGTGATTATCAGCGGCGGTGAGAATATCTCGTCGGTGGAGGTTGAGGGGGTGCTGTTGCGCCATCCGGCGGTGCAGGAAGCGGCGGTGGTCGGGATGCCGCACGAGCGCTGGGGCGAGTCCCCGCACGCCTTTGTTGTCCTGCGCCCGGGCGCGACGGCGACGGAGGCCGAGATGATGCAGTTCGTCCGTGACAATATGGCGAGCTTCAAGGTGCCGAAGTGGGTCACGTTCCTGCATGAACTGCCGAAGACGGCCACGGGCAAGATCCAGAAGTTTGTGTTGCGCGGGGGCGGGTCGGGGATTTCGCGTCAGTAGGTGGTTAGGGGATGGGGGTCGGGATTCGGGGAGGGCATTGTGCCCTCCCTGAACTATGTCTAGGAAAAATGATCCGTGAGGCGTGATCCGTGACTGGGCCGCATCCCGACCGATCACGCCTCACGCCTCACGCCTCACGCCTCACGCCTCACGC
>CAIRDL010000253.1 GCA_903877345.1 uncultured Oscillochloris sp.
ACATTAGGAAGCCTTGCGCTTGCCAAGACTGTCAAGTAAACATGAACCTTGTCTAAGAGTCCCCGCGAACTGAGTTCGCGGGGACTCGATCTTAGTTTGCGGGGACTCGATCTTAGTTTGCGGGGACTCGATCTTAGTTCGCGGGGACTCGATCTTAGTTCGCGTCCCCTCTCACGCCGTGTGAGCTACGTCAACGTCGTTCGCCGTGGGGCTGAAGCCCTCGGCTACGTTTACCAATCCTGCTGAAGCAGGCTCGATCAGCCCGCGAGACGGGCTTCGTACCCGTAGCCGGAGGCTTTAGCCGCCGGGCGTGGGGGCCTGGCGACTTTGCAACCGCCATGGCAGAACACGGTTACACTTGCACTCGACGCGCATCTCGATTATCGTGATGACTCCCACGGCTAAAGCCCATCCTACGAACGGTCAAGCTGAAACCGCCGCTTCTGAAGCATGCCTAGGACAAGGATTCCTCTATGCACCCTGACGAATTTCGCCAGATCGGCCACGAGTTGATTGACTGGCTGGCTGACTACCGGGCGGGTATTGCCGAACGGCCCGTCTGGTCGCGGGTTGAGCCGGGCGTTGTGCGGGGGCAGTTGCCCGCCGCAGCACCTGAGCAACCGGAGAGTTTCGCGGCGCTACGTGAAGATCTCGAACGGGTGTTGATGCCCGGTATCTCGCACTGGCAACACCCCCGCTTCTTCGGCTACTTCCCGGCGAACGCCGGCCTCGCCTCGGTGCTTGGCGACTTGGTGAGTTCGGGCCTCGGGCAACTTGGACTGAACTGGCAGGGTAGTCCGGCCCTCACCGAGCTTGAGGAGCAGATGGCCGAGTGGATGCGCCAACTCCTCGGTCTCTCCGAAGCGTGGCGCGGGGCGATTCAGGATACGGCGAGCACGGCGACCCTCGTGGCGCTGATCTGTGCGCGTGAGCGCATCACCAGCCACAGTGCGACCCGTGGCGGCCTTCAAGCTGAAGAGTTGCCGCTGACAGTTTATTGTTCAGGTCAGAGCCACAGTTCAGTTGAGAAGGCCGCGCTCTTGGCGGGCTTCGGCTGGATGAACTTACGCCCCATCGGTACTGATGCCGAACACGCGCTGCGCCCCGACCTTTTGGCCGAGGCCATCGCTACCGATCTGGCGGAAGGTCGTCGCCCGTGTGCCGTCGTGGCGACCACCGGGAACACCGCGACCACCGGCCTCGACCCCATTGAACCCATCGCAGCCCTTTGTCGCGAACACGGGATGTGGCTCCACGTTGATGCGGCAATGGCTGGCTCAGCGATGCTGCTGCCCGAATGTCGCTGGATGTGGCAGGGCATCGAAGCCGCCGACAGCCTCGTCATGAACCCGCATAAGTGGCTCGGCGTCGTCTTCGATTGTTCGCTCTTTTACGTGCGCGATCCGGCCTTTCTCGTGCGGGTGATGGCGACAAACCCCAGCTATCTCCAGACAACGGCTGACGGCACGGTGACGAACTATCGCGACTGGGGCATTCCCCTGGGGCGACGTTTCCGGGCGCTCAAGCTCTGGTTTCTGCTGCGCCTAGAAGGGGCCGAAGCGCTGCGAACACGGCTACGGCGCGACCTCGCCAACGCGCAGTGGCTGGCTACCCAAGTGGAC
>CAIRDL010000254.1 GCA_903877345.1 uncultured Oscillochloris sp.
CGCGTCGAGGTTGCCGATGCAACTGGGGCTGCGCGTATCAGGGGCGATTTGGCCGTCCACCAACAGGCTTTTGCCGTCCCAACGCCAGTTTGTGATCGCCGGGGCGCGACAATCGCCGACGGTCAGCCGTCCCGCTTGGAGCAGTTGTTCCGAGAGTACCGGGCCGAGTTGGCGTTCGAGCGGCTTGTTGGGCGGCACGGCGAGGGCGCTGTAGGTCGCTCGCACGGTCAGGGTGAATTGGGGTTTGGCGGGGTCAAGGGTCTGACCAATGGGCGGCAGCACACTGTATTCAAAACCTTGGAGTTGTTCGAGGTCGGCGCGGCGGGGCATCACGGTGGTTGCATCAAGCGTCAGGCCACGGGCGAGGGCCAGGCGGTCGAGTTGGCGGCGCGCTTCGGCGTCGAGCCCTTCGAGCGCGGCGGCGATGAGACTCTGCACGTTGCTCTCTTTGACGATGTAGGTCTGCTCTTCGCTGCCGCCGGTCAGGGCTGCGTGCTGCACAATCAGGCCGCCGGAGTCCACGTTGAAGGCATTCCCACCCAACGGTACGACGCGGCGAATGGTGTTGGCCCCGCTGTTCGAGGTGCTACCGGGCGAACGGGCGGTTATGGGGATGTTGGCTTGCCCCCGACTGGTGATGATTTGCGCGCCCGTGTCGCTCGTCGAAGCTCCAGGCACTTGCACATCAGCGGTGCTGACAAAGGGTACCGCCTGACCATCATTTTTGAAGGCGATGAACTCGGAACCAGCGGGTAGCATAATCGTCTGTTGGGTCGAGTTGAAGATGGTCACGCTGCCACTGGCACTGCCCGCCGGCGTCAGAGTGCCCTCCGTCACTTGGCCGTCGCTGGTGAAGGTGACATCGCTCCGCACACTTTCGGCGACGACGGCGGTGGTCGCGCTGCTGCCGGACTGCACGAGCGAGACTGGCAAGGCGCGAATCGGCTCCGTCAGGTCGGGGCGAAGTGGCGGCATAATCGTGACGGTGACGCGGCTACTCCAGAGCAAGCCGCCACCGACCAGCACGAGCAGCACGACGGCGAGGACGACGAGCGGCCATTGGCGGCGGGCGGGTGGCGGGATTTGGTGGGTTTGCTTGGGTGCGAACACTGGGGGCGGCGGGGCGCGGCGCGGCTCAGGTGCGGGGGGCGCGGCGCTCGGCGGGGGTTCTGGGGGCGTGGCGAGGGCGGCGGCGAGCAACTCCGCGTCGGAAAGCGGGGGCGGTGGGGGTGGCGGCGGCTCGTTCAGCGCTGCCGCTGCCGTCGCCGTCGTCGTTGCCAGAGCATCGGCCTCTGCGGCTAACAAGCGGCTCTTCAGTGCAGTATCAAGATCGTCGAAGCCCTTCGGAAAGGTCGCCCCGGCAGCGCTAAGCGGAACGTCGGCGCTGGGCAGGGCGTCGGTTGGCGGCGTCGGTTGGCGGCGCACGGGCACGCCAACAATCGCCACCGAAGCAATCCCGCCGCGATGGGCCGCCGCAAGCGTCGCCGGGTCGGTACTAAACAGCACCAAGCTAATCTCGGCGACTGCCGCCAACCGGCACAAGCGCGCCACCTCTTGGTCGTCCTGGAAGATCTGCACGCCATCAGGCACCAGCAGTTGCACCCGGCGGGCTCCCGTTTGCAGCACCCGCTCGATCAACGTCTCAGCCCGATCCGCCAATTGTACCGGCACTACCGGCGCATCAGTCTCATCGAGCAGCATAGGTCTTTAGCTCCTCTTTTGCTCAGCCACCAAAGCCGGAGCCTGCGTGATCGCCTCGGGGAGCTTTGCGGCTTCTTTGCCGCCAGCTTGCGCCATGTCGGGGCGACCACCGCCGCCGCCGCCAACCAGCGCCGCCAAGCGCTTCACCAGATTGCCCGCGTGGTAGCCTTGCGCCACCAAGTCGGGCGTCACCATCGTCAGCAGCAGCGGCTTGGCGGCGATGACCGCGCCCAACACAATCACGCCAGAGCCAAGTTTGTCGCGCAGCCAGTCGCCCATATCGCGCAAGCGGGCCGCGTCCTCAACCTCAACCAGCGCCGCGAGAATGGCGATGCCGTGCTCGTGACGCACGTGCGCCAACAAGCCCTCGACCGACGCACGCGCCAGTTTTGCACGCAGCGCGTCCAACTCCTGCTGGCGCTGTTTCGCCTCCGCCACCAGTTGCTCGACGCGGTCGGCCACCAGCGCCGGGGCCACGCTGAGCCGAGTCGCCACATCGCGGAGCATCTGGGCTTGTTGTTCGACCCACGCTTCGGCCCCGCGCCCCGTCACGGCCTCGATGCGCCGGATGCCGCTGCCCACGCTGCCCTCGCCAAGCACGCGCAGATAACCGATTTGCCCCGTGCTCGTCACATGAGTGCCGCCGCACAGCTCGCGGCTGTCGTGGGCGGCATTGACCACCGACGGCTGACCGCTGACCGCTGCCGGGAACGCAGCATCAAGCTCTGGTTGGCGTTCAATCGTTACCACGCGCACCTGGTCGCCATATTTTTCACCAAAAAGGGCGATAGCCCCACGGTCAAGTGCCGCCTGGTAACTGGTTTCCGCCCAATGCACTTTGCCATCAGCGCGCACCCAGGCATTGATGCGAGCCTCAATCTCACGCAACTGCGCTGGCTCGACGGCGCGGTTATGGGTGAAATCGAAGCGCAGGCGCTCCGGGGCAACGAGCGAACCAGCTTGGGCGGCGTGTTCACCCACGACCTCGCGCAGCGCCCGGTGCAACAAGTGTGTCGCCGTGTGGTTGCCCTGAATGTCGCCTCGCCGCACTGCGTCAACCGCCGCCTGCACGGTTTGGCCGACCTCGATAGTGCCGCTCGTCACCGTGCCGTAGTGGACGATCAGACCAGGGGCGGGGCGCTGCGTATCGTCCACTCGCACCGTCCCAGTGGCATGGCTGAGCGTGCCGGTGTCGCCGACTTGCCCGCCACTTTCGGCGTAAAACGGTGTGCGGTCAAGCACGATTTGCACCGCCGTGCCCACATGTGCAAGGGCGACCTCATCGCCGTTCGCAACCA
>CAIRDL010000255.1 GCA_903877345.1 uncultured Oscillochloris sp.
GAATTGGCGTTGTGGGCGACGGGTTTGCTGCTAAGGCATGTTTCAAACCAGCCTATCGTTCAGCGATCTGACGCAAAGCCGCAAAGCCGCAAAGAGCATGTGGTC
The DNA here is from genome assembly GCA_903877345.1 of uncultured Oscillochloris sp. Classification (GTDB taxonomy): domain Bacteria; phylum Chloroflexota; class Chloroflexia; order Chloroflexales; family Chloroflexaceae; genus CAIWXH01. The sequence goes on from CAIRDL010000255.1 coordinate 106, forward strand.
GTGGGTTTCAACTGTCGAGCTAAAACCGCCGCTTCTGAAACACGCCTAACCGTGTTTAAGCGTGCCCCACTTTTTGCCAGACTCCCAAAAGCTAAAAGCTGAACCTATAATGGGAGGCAGCACCTCGCACCAACTGGCTCTGCTCCGTTGCTCCTTATGCGCCAACTTGCCCGTGACTGCTACCACTTCTTCCGGCTCTCGGCTTTTGGAGCCACTGCCGTGCTGCCACTTTTGGGTGCGGCAAGCGCCGACCCAGAGCTGTGCGGGCGTCGCGTGGCCGGGTTACTCGGCGTCGCTACAGCCTTCCACGCCTTCGCCTATGTGCATAACGACCTCTGCGATCTTGCGGTTGACCGGACGCAGCCTCTCCGGGCGGCTTACCCACTTGTGCGGGAAGCGGTGGCCCCGCAGGCAGCCCTCGCCGTCGCTTTGGCGTGCGTGCCAACGGCGTTTGCGGTCAGCACCTGGGCGGCGGCTGACCATCCCCGAAGCGCCGCGCACCGCCATCTCGCCGCTGCCTTTGGCCTTATGGCGGCCTACAACTACTGGGGTAAGCGCTGCCCCTTCCCACCCTTGACGGATCTCGTGCAGGGTCTCGGCTGGGCCGCGCTACTCCGTTATGGTGCGGCGGCTACGGGGTTCCAGCCCACGCGCCTGACGGGCCTCTTGGCGAGCTACGAGGTGCTGCTCATCCTGTTGGTGAATAGCGTTCACGGTGGTCTGCGCGATTTGGGGAATGATCTTGCGACAGGTGCCCGCACCACGCCAATCATGTTTGGGGCCAACGAACGGGCTGACGGGAGTCTGGCTGTGCCGCCTGCGTTTCTCGCCTACGCGCTGCTCCTCCAGGCAGCGCTGTTGGCCTTGCCGCTTTGGGGCGCGTTGGCGAATGTGGCGGGACATCCAATTCAAGGGCGGCAACGCGCCCTCATAGGTGTCGGAGCGATCACTGCTTTGCTCTTAGCGCTGCCGGGGGCGGCAACTCGAGGGGCGACCCGGCCCGCCGAGGTCGGCATGTTCCACTTGATGTTAATTCTCACCCCGCCGTTGGCCCTCGTCGCTCCGGCAATGGCCCCCGCCCCACGCGCCGCCCTGCTCTTGGCCCACACGCTGCCCCTATTAGCAAACGGCATGACGTACGCCGCCCTCCGTTGGGCCGTGGGGCTTCGTAGGGCGGCGGGCTAAGAAACCGGGGCTGTCTGCGACACGCTCAGGCAGCCCTGGCAAGCGACCGCTGCCTAAGCGTGTCGCAGGCAGCAGTTTTCGCACAGATCACCAGCCAGAATGGTTGGATGTCCCAGCCCGCAGGCCAAGTTCCGAACTTGGCCTACAAGATGAGTTTGAACACACACAAGGCGTTCTGATGCGCTCGGCCGGACCGCTGACCGTATGCCTTACGGCGCCCCTTCAGGCGGATTGCTCACCTGGATGCGGCGCGGCGTTGGGGGCTGGAGCGCCTCAGGCTTGAGGCCCGTAATGAGGCGCAAACCCCGGTCATAGGTGAAGTAGCTGTAGGCCCAGTTGAGCAGCACCACGACACGGTTGCGAAAACCCACCAGCGACAGCAGGTGAACGACCAGCCAGCCAAGCCAAGCCAAATAGCCGGTCAGGTGCAGGTTGAAGGCGTCGAGAATAGCTGAACGCCGCCCAATGGTCGCCATATTGCCCCGGTCAAAGTAGCGGAACGGCTTGAGTTCACGCCGGTGCATCCGCGCCAACAGATTATGGGCCGCTCGCTCGCCCATCTGGATTGCCACGGGGGCAATCATCGCATGTGGGGCTTGCCGCGTGCCCTGGGCGGTCGTTTGCGTGTGTTCCAACGCGGCAATGTCGCCGATGACAAAGACTTCGGGGTGCGCGTCCAGGTTCAGTGTCGGCGCGACCGGAATCCGCCCGCCCCGCGTCAGTTTCACCCCCAACCCTTCGGCGATGGGCGCACCCTTCACCCCAGCCGCCCAAACAACCACCGAGGCCGCCAACGTGCTGCCGTCGGCGAACGTGACCACATCCTGCTCAACCGTCGCCACCGCTGTCTGGAGACGTACCTCGACGCCCATACTCTGGAGGCGCTGCAAGGCGTTGGCGCGCAACGTGGCCGGAAAAGCGGTGAGCAGCGTGCCACTCGCCTCGACCAGCACCACCCGCGCCTCGGAAATGTCGAGCATCGGATAGTCGTGAATAAGCACATGGTTGACAAGTTCGACAAAAGCCCCGGCAAGCTCCACACCAGTGGGACCACCGCCAATGATCACCAGGGTCATCAGGCGTTGGCGGATGGCGGGGTCTTGTTCGCTGACCGCATACTCGAAGTTCGAGAGGACGGTATTCCGCAGCAGCGTGGCGTCCTCGACATCTTTCAGCCCAAAGGTGTGCTTGGCAAGATTGTCGTTGCCGAAAAAGTTGTTGGCGCTGCCCGCAGCAATGATCAGGTAATCGTAGGGCAGCGCGACGGTGTTGGTCGCCACCAGTTTGGCGTCAAGGTCAATGTGGACGACCTCGGCCATCATGAAGCTGATATTGCTGTACTTGCGGATAATCGCCCGCACGGGGAAGGCCACCGACTCGGGTTCGAGACCGGCGGTAGCGACTTGATAAAGCAGCGGCCAGAAGCCGTGGTAGTTGTTGCGGTCAATGACTAGGACATCTACATCCTTGCCGCCAAGCACGCGGGCTGCGTTGAGACCACCGAAACCGGCTCCGATAATCACAATGCGTGGGCGCGCCGACGGCCAAGGGCGCGCTCCGTTCCGACTATACTCGCGCATTTCGGCCAACAGATCAGGATCTAGCCCTGCGCTTGTGTGCGCGTGTTGGTCGCTACAAACCACATGCATACCGCACCTCACTGTTCAGTCAAACTTGCAGCTTTGCCGCAGTGGAATGCGGCGCGTCTGCCCAAGTACGAAAGGAGCTACGAACCTCGTCCAAGGCATGGTTCAATCCAGCTTTACAGTCCAGAGATCTGACGCAAAGCCGCAAAGCCGCAAAGCCGCAAAGCCGCAAGGAGCATGCAATTGTAAGTTTCAACGGTCAAGCTGAAAGGCCCGCTTCTGAACCATGCCTGAGACAAGGTTCTTGGCTACTTGACAGTTTTGGCTTACGCAGCGCGTTCCGATGCCCTCGACCTGAACCCTAAAACCCGACCCCTGAAACCTTGTCTAACGCTGATTGCTATGCTTCACCATGACCCACGGAGTTACACCAATTCCCAGAGCGCCCAGGGAATGCACAGATTATCGCCGCATCGTGTGCCGACTGTTCACGCCTTGTGGCCTAAAGTTGTGCATAATATGTAAAGTGGTAAGATCGTGATTGTGATGCGGTAGAGCGCGTTTACGGCGTTGTTGTGCGTCACAACTAGGTACCTGGCGCTCTACCGCATGGGGGTTCGGTTGACACAAAAGCAAAGCGCAGTATAATAGGCGAAAGCTCTTTCCTTGCACAGGGTTCTCCTAGAAGGCTACGAGGCATGGGACAGATCTTCCCGCGTAATGCCAACTTGCTGGCCCGGCTGAGTATTTTCGCCGCCGTTCTGCTGATCGTCGAGTTGCTGCTGATCACGACGGTCTATTTCCGCTCCAACTACTATCGACAGATTAATGTGGCGATCCAGCAGCCTGTCCCGTACAGCCACCAATTGCACGCCGGAACCCTAGGCATTGATTGTCGTTACTGCCACGTCTCGGTTGACAAGTCCTACTTTGCCAACATTCCCGCCACCGAGATCTGTATGACCTGCCATTCGCAGATCAGAACCGGCAGTGCCAAACTGACCGTCGTGCGTGACAGTTACGCAACGGGTCAGCCCGTCCTTTGGCAAAAGGTCAACCGCGTCCCCAGTTTTGTCTACTTCAACCACTCCATCCACATCAACAAGGGCGTTGGCTGCGCTGAATGCCACGGCAAAATCAACGAGATGCCCGTGGTTTGGCAGCCCCAGGCTTTCTTTATGGGCTTCTGCCTTAACTGCCATCGCAATCCCGAAAAGTTTCTCCGCCCGCTCGATCAGGTCTTCAACCTGAACTATGTCCATCCGGCAAACCAGACCGAGCTCGGGTTGCAGTTGATGAAGCAGTATGGCGTTATGCCAAAAACTCAGCTTCAGAACTGTTGGGTTTGTCATCGGTAGTCCGAAAATGCGCCGCGCCATTCACGTCGCCCGCACGTAGCTTTTGGCTGAAGCCCGCTCAAGCGGGCGCTCTTCCCAGGGCTGAATACCTGGGTTTCCGCGCCTAAAGGCAAGCATTCTATGAACCCGGACCTCGAAGCCATCCGCGAGCAGTTGCCTACCGCTCCCGGCAAGCAGTTTTGGCGCTCGCTGGATCAGCTGGCCGATACGCCCGCGTTCCGCGAATTGGTCGAGCGCGAGTTCCCGCAAGGTGCGGCTGAACTGACCGACCCGGTCAGCCGTCGCACCTTCCTCAAGCTGATGGGGGCTTCGCTGGCCCTCGCGGGGGTCACGGGTTGCTCGTATATGCCGCCGAAGACCTTGGCTCCCTTCGACCGGATGCCCCAGGATCGCACCCCCGGTATCCCGAATGTCTACGCTTCGGCGGTGACACTCAATGGGTATGCCACCGGCGTGCTGGTGCGCCAGAACGATGGACGCCCGACCAAAATTGAGGGCAATCCGAACCACCCTGCGAGCCTCGGCTCAACCGATCTTTTCGCGCAGGCCGAAGTGCTGATGCTCTACGATCCCGACCGCTCAACCTCCGTCCTGAACGGCGGGAAGGCGAGTACCTGGGACGCCTTCATCGCCGCCCTCACGCCCCTCCTGACCGCTCAGAACGCGAGTGGCGGCGCGGGCATTCGTCTGCTCACCACGACGGTTACCTCGCCGACTCTGGCTGCTCAACTCGCCGCCTTCGCCAAGCTCTACCCCCAGGCGCGCTGGTATCAGTACGAGCCGGTTAACCGCGATAATGTCTACGAGGGCGCTCGTCTCGCTTTTGATCAGTACGTCAGTACCCGCTACGACCTCAGCAAAGCCAAGGTGGTCGTTGCCCTTGACGCCGACTTCCTGGCCCCTGGCCCCGGCTTCGTGGCCTACGCCCGTGCTTTCGCCGATGGGCGCAAGGTGATGGCGGGCAGCGAGGCGATGAACCGGCTCTTTGTGGTTGAGGCGACACCCTCGACGACCGGGGCCGCCGCTGACCATCGCTTGCCCCTCCAGGC
>CAIRDL010000256.1 GCA_903877345.1 uncultured Oscillochloris sp.
CCCCTCACGCACCTGGATCGCCTCGATCAGACCTGATCTGGTTGGAAGCCTGTCCACTAACCCCTTGATTCGCTGGGCCGGGCCACTTACCACAGATGATCGTATGTCGCCACTCCTTACCGACCCGTCAACACAGCAACTCATGACGCAAGCTGCGACACAGACCTTGGCGCTGATTGTCGAATTTGCAAGCGACCTTGATCAGACAGCCAACGAAGCGGTGATTGCCCGCCATCACGGAGCCGTGGTCAGATCAATCAACTCAATCAACGGGTTGATGGTTATTCTGCCCACCGGCGAGCTTCAGTCGCTGGCGAGCGAGGATGGGGTCATCTGGATCGAGCCGCCGCTGCCACAGTTTGACCCGCTGAATGACTGTGTCCGCCAGCGTATCGGCGTGAATAGACTACAGTCTGCGCCCTATAACTTGACTGGCAACGGTGTGGATATGCTGGTGTACGATGCCGGCACTGTTGCTACAAGTCATAGTGGGTTCACTGGGCGGTTAACGATTGGCGATAGCAGTAACACTGGTGATCATGCGACTCATGTGGCAGGCACCGCAGCCGGAAATGGAAGCGGCAGCCCTTTCTTGCGCGACCTCAAGGGGATGGCACCCGATGCACGCATCATATCGTATGGCTTCGAGAGTAGTGCCAATGAATGGCTCTATAACGACCCAGGGGATATTGAGAGCGATTGGCGCACGGCCAAGAATACGTATGGCGCGGATCTCGGCACAGCCTCAATTGGCACGAACACGGCTAATAACGGCTTCCCATGTGATTGGGAAGGCAACTATGGCGCAGTCTCGCAGCTTATTGACGCAATTGTCCGTGGCAGCTTGGGGGAACCTTATATTACGACATGGGCGGCAGGTAATGAACGAGGTGGTAGTAGACGTTGCGGAACGGGCTATGGCACTACCGCTCCACCTGCCAATGCGAAGAACCCCATCCACGTCGGCGCAACCCATTCCGACAGCGATGTGATTACGGCGTTCAGTAGCTTTGGCCCTAGCGATGATGGCCGGATCAAGCCAACGATCGCTGCCCCAGGTTGTGAGCAGGGAGGTGAGGGGTTTATCAACTCAACCCTTCCCTCCAATCAATACGGCAGTTCAGCCTACTGTGGCACCTCTATGGCCACCCCGGCAGTGGCTGGCGCTGTCGCACTCATGATCCAACAGTACCGGGTAACCTATAACTCTGGTGGTGAGCCACTGCCCTCCACGATCAAGGCGCTCCTGATTCATACCGCAGTTGATAAGGGCAACCCTGGGCCTGACTATCAGTACGGTTACGGGCGGATAGATACAGTAAGCGCCTTAGATGCGCTGATTGCCGGCGGTTTTCGAGAAGAGACAATGCAGGCAGGCGGTGAGGTGCATGAGTACCTCTATCCATTTAGTGGAAGTATCCCTGAGTTACGGGTGAGCCTGGCATGGGATGATGCGCCAGCAACACCTTCAGCCTTGACCCAGCTCGTCAATGACCTCGATCTGCGGTTGGTAAGCCCTTCAGGGCAAACCTTCTATCCGTTTATCCTTGATCCGGCCAATCCAGGCCAGACGGCCACGACAGGTGATGATGCACGCAATAATCAAGAGCAGGTGATCATCGCCAACCCTGAGGCTGGAACTTGGAAGATCCGTGTCCAAGGGTATGCGGTACCGACTTCTCCACAGCAGTACTCGATTGTGTTTAATGGGGCGCTGAACGCCCCTTTGACCAAGACACCACCCCCGCCTTCGATGCCGAGCAATCTACAGGCGGTGGCCGTTTCCCAGACGCAGATAAACCTGACTTGGAGCGATAACAGTAGTAATGAGGCAGGCTTCAACGTCGAACGCTCGCTCAATGGTAGTGGTGGCTGGTCTCAGATTGCCCGCGTTGGGGCCAATGTGACTGCCTATCAGAATGAGGGATTGACCTGCGGGACAACCTATTACTACCGTGTCCAGGCTGATAATGCGGGAGGGACTTCGAGCTACAGTAATGTAGTTAATGCTCCGACCATAGCGTGTGCCTTGTCCACGCCGACCCGTACGCCCACCGCCACCCCATCCAATACGCCGACCCGTACACCCACCGTCACCCCATCCAATACGCCGCAAACCTCCACGATGATAGCGAGCCCGACTCCAAGCGTGACCAAAATGCCGACGCGTCCCATCTTTTATGTGTACGTACCATCGATTATCAGAGCCAGATAGGGGTATGGCAACGATTCGTGTAAAATTACGCCATTTTCCAGGTTTAGCGCGTCCCTCTGCGGTGCAGCACTAACCTAGCGCTCAGTACTCAGGACTCACCGTTCGCTGATTCTGAGAGCCGGTTCGTGAAATTGCCCCCACCGGCGGGCCAGAACCGACCATCTGGGAGGCAGTGCGCCCCACTTGGTGACTGATTCTGCGGAAACGTTTTACACTTCCCGAAATCGTGTAGTCCCAAGTGGGGAGCAGCCTTTGAATCTGAGCCTTTTTTGGGCTCAAGTGGGGATAGAATTCCATTTAGTGCCCCAAAAAATAAGCGAACGGGAAGGGTAAGTGTACGGTTACTTTTATTGCAATAACCGTACAGATCGTCAAGAGAACGTTTTTTGCCTAACTACTACAACGAGAGCTGTCTGAACAGGTTCAAATGACGGTCAGGCGCGCACCGGCGGGGCAAGCAGGGGGACTTTTTTTTTTCAGCCCGCGCTGCAACCGCACCAGAAAGAAGTGCGCCAGGATCACGAGGGTCAGATGATGGTGCCAGCCGGTCCAACTCCGGACTTCGTAGTCGCCCATGCCCAGATCCTGTTTGCCGACTTCGAAGCAGCCCTCAATCGGCCAGCGCAGCCCGGTGACGGTGATCAGGCGCGTGGGGGTAATCGGCTCCGGCGCGTTGGAGAGGAAGGCTTTCTGCTCCCCACGTTCGGGGTCAACCCGCAGGATCAGCCACCCGGCGGGGTCGGCCTGTCCCGCCCGTTGGATCCGCACGCGCTGCACGTGGGCTTCGGCAATACGTGGCCCTTTGGTGCCGTCACCGATCAGCTGGCGCGTCCACGCCGTCGCGGGCAGGGCCATGACCTGGGCCTGCGCCGTGGTCGCCTGCCTGGCGCCCTCCAGCCACACCGGGGTGTTCATGAGCACCTCCACCAGATACCACAACCCCAGCGCCGCTACCGCGTCCAGCAGCGCCGTATCGCGTCCAAACGCCTCATCAGCCAGGAACCAGCGTGCGTGCAGCGTCTGGCTGGCCAGCACGTCCCGCAGCATGGCCAGGGCGAGTTCGTTCTTGGTCTGGAAGGTCACCTCGGCGGGCACATGGCACTGCTCGCGGCGCGCCGCAAAGGCCGGATCGTCCACCCATTCCTGGGGCAGATATAGCCGACGATCCAGCAGGGTGGTGCCGTGCGGGCTGGTGTAGGCGAGAAACCCGCCGGCCTGGCAGTTGGCGATCGTGCCGAGTTGGCCGCAGTACTGGCGCTTGCCCCCCACCGACTGGCGACCTTTCTTGGGGAAGTCACTGCCGTCGACGATGAAGGCCTAACCCCAACGTTCGTGTCACCAGCCACACCAGGGTTAAAATAAAGTTAAAATCTATCGCGGTCGCCGCGTCGATAGGGCGGTGCGCACCTGATCTTCATTAACCTCCGCGTACCGACGGGTGCTTCGTGGATCGCGATGCCCAAGCATCCGGCTTACGATATGCTCTGGGTAGCGCGTTATCCACGCGGATGCGACGGTATGCCGGAGTTGATGCATGGTATAGCGGTGGTGCGCTGTCCCATCAACCAGATCCACGAGGTTCGCGGCATGGCAAAGCTGCACCCATTGATAGTGCAACGTGTCGTAGGCGGAGCGCGTCCTACTGGCCTTGATTAGTCCCTACGATGTATCGGTCTCTTTGGGGGTGACCGTTACCCCCTGGGGACTACCTCCAGGTAGGTCTGCGCCGTCTCGATATGGTTAAAACCGCAAAAGTTCTGGTCGTGTTGCGCGAAGCGCCGGATCACCAATGCAGTCGTAGTGTTCGTCAGCGGGATGCGGTCGCTCTCGGTTGTGAAAAGGAGTCGAGCCTTCAGGCGGCTCTATCCGGCTAAAGCCGCGACTCTACGCGACAACCTCAAGAGAATTGCTCTAGGGGAAGCGGAAGATTTAAAACATCCCATCTGATCC